>JBBIMN010000099.1:0-8063 GCA_037444385.1 Acidobacteriota bacterium
AAGGCCTTTCTTCAGAACCTCGGCTCATTTCTCGCCTTTCTCCTGCCCCGCTTTCAGCGGGAGGGCAAGGCTTACCTTACCGTGGCCGTCGGATGCACGGGAGGCCGCCACCGCTCCGTGGCCGTCACGAAATGGCTGTACAATACTCTTAGCGAGCGGAAGGAGATCACCGTGGGTCTCATTCACCGCGACAGGATGAGGTGATAATGCTCGGAATACTTGTATTGACGCACGGTTCGCTCGGAAAGGAGTTCCTGGACGCCGCCTTCAGGATCCTTGGACAGGAGGACCCTTCGGTGGCTTCGCTTTGCATCGAGTGGGACCAGGATTCGGCCGGCGCGCAGGAGAACCTTCGAAAGACGCTGAAAAAAATCCAAGAAAGCCATGACACCGTCCTGATCCTAACCGACCTTTTCGGCGGCACGCCCACAAACCTGGCCATGACCTTCTACAAGGCCGGAAAGGTGGAAATTCTTACCGGGATGAACCTTCCGATGCTCATCAAAGCGATTCTCATGCGCAAATCGGAGACACCGCTTTTGGACGCCCTGGCCATCTTGCGCGAAAAGGGGCAGAGCGCCATCGTTTCGGTGAGCGAAGCCCTTGGCCAGCCAGACGGAGCGGGCGAATGATCCGCAAGGAGCTTGTTATCTCCAACCGTTTGGGCCTGCACGCGCGCGCCGCTGCGAAGTTGGTGCAGGCCGCATCAAGGTTCCACGCGCAGGTGATCATCTCCACTCACCAGATGTCGGCTGACGCCAAGTCCATTCTCGGCGTCCTGACCCTCGCGGCATCGAAGGACACGCCAGTGGTTCTTGAGGTCAACGGCCCGGACGAGATCGCGGCAAGCGGCGAAATCGAAAATCTCATCACCGCGCGCTTCGGCGAGGAATAACGCTATGATTTTAAAGGGAACTCCCGTCTCGTCCGGCTTCGCCGCCGGCACCGCGCGCGCCCTCGTGGCCCAGAAGCTGGCCGTCCCCCGCTACTTCGTCTTGGCGGAAGAGAGGGACGGCGAATCGGCAAGGCTTTGCCTGGCCATCGAGGCGACAACGGGGGAGCTCGAGAGCGCAAAAGAGGCGCTTCGCGGCAAAGTCGAATCGTCGTTGTTGGATCTTTTCGACGCCTACGTGGTCATTTTGAAGGACCCGGCGCTACTGCGAACGGCGCGCTCTCACATCACCACGGAGGGGATGAACGCCGAGCAGGCGATCGAGAAGGCGGTCAAGGCCATGACCGCGGCATTGATCGCTTCCGGGGACACATACTTCCAAGAAAAAGCGGCCGACCTGGAAGACCTCCATTCAAGGGTTCAGCGCCACCTTCGCGGCGCCCATCAGGAGCTTGTGGCACCAAGCGCCGAGCCGCAAGTTATCCTCGCGGACAACCTCACGCCATCCGAGACCGGCCATCTTCACCACGCTTCGGTCGTGGCTTTCGCGACCGAACACGGCGCGAGGACTTCTCACACCGCCATCATAGCCAGGTCTCTCGGCATACCCGCCGTTGTGGGCGTTGCGGGCCTCATGGAGGCCATAAGCCAAGACCAGCGCGTGATCGTGGACGGCGTGGAGGGCAAGGTCATACTGGAGCCGACCCCGGAAGAGGAGGCCGAATACGCCCGCAGAGCGGAGGCATATCGCGATTACAGGCTCAAAATTAAAGCAGGAGCGCGGAAAGAGGCCCGCACCATTGATGGCCACGTCATCAGAACACGCGCCAACATAGACCTTGAAAACGAGCTTGAGGGCGCAATAGAAGCCGGGGCCGAGGGGGCCGGCCTCTACCGAAGCGAATTTCTGTACCTTGAGCGTTCTCCTGAGTTGCCCTCCGAGGAGGAACACGCGGCGATCTACAGCCGCATTTGCGAGGCACTCTATCCTCACAGAGTAACGATACGGACGCTCGATCTTGGAGGAGAAAAGTATTTTCATAAGGTTTTGGAGCCGGAGGGCCAGAACCCGGTCCTCGGAGTCCGGGCCGTCCGCTTTACTCTGCGCCATCCAGGCCTGTTCAAGACGCAGCTTCGAGGACTGCTTCGAGCATCGGCTCGCAAGAACATGGCGATCATGTTTCCATTGGTCACCACGGTGGATGAGCTCAAAGCTTGCCTGGCGCTTCTGGAGGAGTGCAAGGCGGAGTTGAAGGCCGAGGGTGTTCCATTCGACACGCGCCTTCCCGCCGGCATCATGGTTGAGGTTCCCTGCTGCGCTTTGACGGCGGAGGCTTTCGTCCCCTACGCGGACTTTTTTTCCATTGGGACGAACGACCTGATTCAGTACCTGATGGCCATAGACCGTAACAACGAGAGCGTTGCTGCGCTTTACGACCCCACGCATCCGGCCGTGTTAAGGTGCATCTCGCACGTTTGCGAGGCCGCGCGTGTACGAGGCATACCTGTTGCCGTATGCGGTGAAATGGCCTCTGACGCTGCTTTGGCGCCCTTGCTCGTGGGCCTGGGCGTCGGAGAGCTCTCCATGGCACCGGAGGCGCTTCTTGACGTCAAAGCCGCAATCCGCGGCCTATCTTACGAAAAGTGCCGCAGGATGGCCCGCCACGCCCTCAAGGCCGGCACCGGCGAGGAGGTGGCCGATATCCTTAAATCTTACGTGCGGACGGGGAGGCATGGCCGTTGATGCGCCCGCCGTAACCGCTTCGGGCGCGGTCGCGCCCCCTTTCAGAGAGAGATGTGATGGAAGACAAAGAAGGCATAAAGGGCTCCGGCCCGGCGCAACACGGCGACGATGCTGGCATCGAAGGAAAAACACCCGGGATTACGCCCGTTATCCTGCGAGAGTTGCCATTGCCATTGCAGGAAGCGGCGGCCAGGGCTGGCTGGAGCGAATTGATGCCGGTCCAGTCAAAAGCTATCCCATATTTGCTGGCAAAGAGGGATCTGATGGTCCAGTCCCGTACCGGCAGCGGTAAAACGGGCGCTTTCGTCCTACCGATGCTTACAAGAATCGCTGCCACCAAGAACGCCTGCCAGGCGCTCGTCCTCGTCCCGACGCGCGAACTGGCTCACCAGGTCCATGATGACGCCACTCTGCTCTCTGGCGGAACCGTCCGTGTCGCCGCCGTCTACGGAGGAGTGGCGTACGGCCCCCAGCTTGACGCCTTGAAGCAGGGCGCGCACATCGTTGTGGGCACGCCAGGGCGTATCCTTGACCTGATAGAGCAGGGAGCGTTTTCCCTCAAGGCTTTGGACGTTCTCGTTTTCGACGAGGCGGACCGGATGCTGTCGATGGGGTTCTACCCCGACATGAAGCGCATCCAGCACCACCTTCCAGAGCCGCGCCGTTACAGCGCTTATATGTTCTCCGCCACGTTTCCTCCCTTCGTGCTCAATCTCGCCGGAGAGTTCCTGCGCCAGCCCGAGCTTCTGAGCCTCAGCCTCAAACAGGTCCACGTCGCTCAGACCGAGCACGTTTTTTGCCGCGTCCCGGGAATGCAGAGGGAGCGAAGCCTGATCCGCATTATCGAAGCCGAGAACCCTGATTCGGCGATCATTTTTTGCAACACGAAAGACAGCGTCCATTATCTGGCTTCGGTTCTCCAGCGTTTTGGCTACGACGCGGACGCGCTCAGCTCGGACCTCAGCCAGCAGGCGCGCGAGCGCGTCATGCGCAGGGCCAGGGAGGGCAGCCTCAGGTTTCTCGTCGCCACCGACGTCGCCGCCCGGGGCATTGACATACCAGCGCTTTCTCACGTTTTTATGTACGAAGCGCCGGAGGATCCGGAAGCTTACATCCACAGGGCGGGCCGCACCGGCAGGGCGGGAGCGGCTGGCCGCGCCGTAACGCTGGCATCGGGCTTTGATGAGATAAAGATCAAACAAATCGCCGAAGCCTACCAGGTCGAGTTCCAGGAGATTCCGCTGCCCAGCAAAGCCGACGTTGAGGGCGTCGTTGGCCAGCGGCTGACGGCTATTCTGGAAGCGCGCCTCAGGTCGTGCGACAAGGTGCAGATGGAGAGGATGCAGCGATTTTTGCCGCTAGCCGTCTCCTTGGGCCAGAGCCCTGACGAAATCTATCTGGTGGCCATGCTCCTGGATGACCTATACCTGCAGAGCCTGCACGCCCCGCCGCCCAAGATCGAAGGGCAGCCCGCAGAGAAGGCCCCGGCGCGCAAGCCCCGCGCCGAAACCCACAGGAGCGGAAGGCCTTCCCGCCGGAGATAGGGGGGCAAGCTTTTCAGCAACCCAGCAAAGGCCCCCTCTCCTACCGCCAGTGCCCTTCCACGAAGTACCATCCTCTGGGATGGTGCCGCCATTCGGGCTCAACCCAGACGGCGCGGTGATGTGGCCTGACTGCCCAGCGGCCGGGAACCCAGATATAGGTTGCGTTTGACCAGCGGTAGTAGCCCCGCGCCCACAAGTAGCGGGGACCTGGGCAAGCGGGGATCACCTCTACAACCGGGGCAGGCGGAGGAATGGGAACGTAGATAGCCGGTGCGGCAACCGCGACAACGGCACCAGGCGGGCGTGATTCCACCACGCATCCCGCCAGCGGCATGAGGGACAATGACAAGAGTGCGAGAACAACCGCGCGTTTCATCGCATCCTCCTTCTAGATGCAATAGACACGAGATGCGCCGTTTGGTTTAATGCCTTGCGGGCGGACGGCTCTACACAACCTCCAGCCGGGCTAGGCTGGCCAGAAGCTTCTTCCGTCCGAACCTGCTGAATGAGACCGTGACCTTCTCGTCCGCGCCATTGCTTTCAACCGACAGCACCACTCCGAGCCCATACTTGCGGTGATGGACCTTCGCTCCTGGACGAAAGGAGGCCTCGGCTGGGATGTATCGAATGTCATCCAGCGCCGCGGCGGCCACCGCGAAGGAAGCCGGGCCTGTTTGGCTCACTCCTCCAACCTCCTCCACCATGGACATGGGAATCTCGCTCAGAAAAGAGGAGGGGGTGCGCCTCTGCGGAGAGCCGAAAATGTAGCGCTCCCGCGCCCAGGTAAGGTAGAGCCGCTCCATGGCGCGGGTCATTCCGACGTAGCAGAGGCGGCGCTCCTCCTCGACGCCCGCCGGCGAGTTCGAGGAGAGCTGGTGAGGGCAGAAGCCCTCCTCAAGCCCGGCAAGAAATACCACTGGAAATTCAAGCCCTTTGGCCGCATGGAGCGTCATCAGTTTAGCGGTGTCCGCGCCCTGGCCGTTTTCCAGGCTGTCCTGATCGCTCGCGAGCGCCTGCCGTTCGAGGAAGGCGCGAAGGTCTCCCTGCTCACGCACTTCGAATTCGCGGATTGCCGAGACCAGTTCCTGGAGATTCTCTATGCGCGACTGCGCGTCGGGGCCGCCTTCCGACTGGGCTTTAAGATATTCGGCCATCTGGGTCTCGTGAATCACCCAATCGGCAAGGTCCGCGGGCGGCTGCGACGCGGCGCGCGCGCCTATCGCTTTCAAAAGAGCCACAAAGTCATGGACCGCGCGGCGGGGCCGAATGGGCAGCAAGTCTCCTTCGGCCGCGATGCAGAGCACCCGCCACAGGGAGGTGCCTTGCTCCAGTGCCTTGGCGGCGAGCGTGTCGAGGCTTGCTTTTCCCAGCCCCCGCGGGGGCACGTTTATGATTCTCAAAAGAGCGGCCCGGTCCAACGGGTTTAGCGCTGCCTGGATGTAGGCGAGAACGTCTTTCACCTCTTTTCGCAGATAAAACTTGAGCCCGCCAACGACCTGGTAGGGAATCGAACGATTTAAGAGCGCCTCTTCAAAGGCCCTCGACTGGGCGTTGGTTCGGTAAAGAATGGCCATCTGCCGCCACGAGTACGTGGAATGCTTAAGCTGGGCCAGGGTGTCCGCGATGAAAGCCGCCTCCTCTCTGTCCGACGGAGCGGAAAAAAGGCGCACGGGCTCGCCCCCGGAGAGTTCCGTCCAGAGGTTCTTGCCCAGCCGTCTGGTATTGTGCGCTACAAGAGAGTTGGACGCGGCGAGAATTTTGTTAGTGGAGCGGTAGTTTCGTTCCAGGCGAATCACCTGCGCTTTGGGAAAGTCCTTCTGAAAATCAAGAATGTTCTGAATGTCGGAGCCGCGCCAGCTATAAATTGACTGATCCTCGTCGCCCACGGCGAAGATGTCGTTCCACCGGCCCGAAAGAAGCTTGAGCAGGCGGTACTGTATCCTGTTCGTGTCCTGGTACTCATCAACCAGTATATGGTGGAACCGCTCCTGATATCGAAGCCGGATATCGTCCCTCTCTTCCACGAGGCAAAGAGCCAAATTCAAGAGGTCGTCGAAATCCAGCGCGTTAGCCGCCTTTAAGCGCGCCTCGTAGCCCCTAAAGACGGCGGCTATTGTCCCCATTCGCTCATCCCTGGCGGAGTTGGCGAGCGAGATGGGGTTGAGCCCCTCCGACTTGGCGCGGCTGATGGCGGACTGGACGCCGGCCGGAGCAATCTGCTGATCCGAAACTCCCTGCTCCCGCATCACGGCGCGCACGACGCTCTTGGAGTCATCCTGGCCGTAAATGGTAAAATCGCGCGTCCACGGTCCTTTCAGTGCTTCGATATCCGCGCGCAACATGCGCGCGCAGATTCCGTGAAAGGTCCCCATCCAAAGAAAGGGCAGGCTGTCCTTTTCAAGCAAGCCAAGGACGCGCTGGCGCATTTCGGCCGCGGCCTTGTTGGTGAACGTGACGGCCAAGAGGCCGTGCGGCGAGGCGTGGCGTTCGGTGAGAAGCCAGGCTATTCGGTGCGCGATAACGCGCGTTTTCCCGGAACCAGCGCCCGCCAGGATGAGCACGGGGCCGCCTTCAGCCGCAACCGCGCGCTGCTGCTCGGAATTGAGGTCTCTGAAGAGAATGTCCACGAACTTCCTTTTCAGCCGCGCTATTGCGCGAGCCGTAAATTATGCCACGTCCCTCCGTTCGCCGCCACCATTTGACATGAGCCGCCGCTCGCATTTCTCTGTCCTTCAACCCTATATCAGCGTTTGTCTCTTTACAAGCGCAAGATTTGGGGTAAAATGGTGTTGCTGGAGGATTCATGGACGTTGCCATCTTTCACAAGCTCTTAGTCAGCGCTGTGCAGAAGGGCGCATCCGATGTCCACCTTCAGGCTGGCCACCCCCCAATGCTGCGCATAAACGGTGAATTGATGGAGGTGAAATACCACCCGCTTTCGCCTGAAGAGACCGCTGCCATTGCAGAGGATATCCTAGCCCATACGTACCGAAAGAACCAGATTTCGGCCTTGACCGAAATGGACGTCTCTTACGGCATTGAGGGACAGGCCCGCTTCAGGGTCAACATCTACCGCCAGCGTGGCACTTTCGCCATAATTTTGCGGGTTATTCCCGTGGTCGTGAAGGGATTTGCCGAACTGAAATTGCCCTCGGTCATCGAGCAGATCGCCAACCTGCGCCGCGGCTTGGTTCTGGTGACAGGCGCTACGGGCAACGGCAAGTCCACAACGCTAGCGGCCATGGTCGAGCATATCAACCAGACGCGCAGGGCGCACATTCTTACAATAGAAGACCCCATCGAATTTCTTTTCAAAAACAAGATGTCAGCGGTCAGCCAGCGCGAGGTCGGAAGCGACACGCCCGGTTTTGGCCAGGCGCTCACGGCCGCGCTCAGGCAAGACCCTGACGTCATCATGATCGGGGAGATGCGCAACGCTGAAACCGTCGAGATCGCGATGAAGGCGGCTGAAACTGGACACCTCGTTTTGTCGTCGCTTCATACGCTCGACTCCGTAACCACAATAGCGCGCTTGATGGGCTACTATCCTGGAGACGAGGAGCCAATAGCGCGAAAACGGCTCGCCGACTGCCTCATGGCTATAATCAGCCTGCGGCTCTTGCCGACCAAAGGGGTTCTCGGCCGTGTCCCCGCGGTTGAGGTTCTTCGCGTGACTCGCACGATCCAAGAGTGCATCCGAGACGCCGGCAAGACCGCCGACATTCCATCGCACGTGGAGAAAGGCCAGGAGATCTACGGCATGCAAACCTTCGACCAGCACCTTGTAAAGCTGGCCAAGGAGGGGAGCGTTGATCTCGAAGTGGCCAAACTTTCCGCGAGCAATCCATCCGACTTCGAGCGCGCCATTATGATGGAGGGGTGA
>JBBIMN010000100.1:0-8047 GCA_037444385.1 Acidobacteriota bacterium
ATGGGGTTCAAGATCAGCATCGGGCTGACATCGGGCGTCAACAGCTTCGTTTCCATTCCCTATTACAATCAGTACACCGACGCGGCGAGTTTGAGGAACGACATCAACGCAAGCATCAGCGGAACGGCCACCGTTTCAACTTACAACGGCACGCTCTGGCAGAAGTACAATGGTGGTGGACTAGGGCAGGTAAACTTCACGATCACGCCAGGCGTGGGTTATCAGGTTCTTCCGGCCGCCTCAGGCAACTGGATCGTCGTCGGCTCCCATAATCCGGGCTCCTGCGAAACGAGATTGACGCCGCCATCGCCTCAACCGTTACTCTTTCTACTTACAACGGAACCCTGTGGCAGAAGTATAATGGGGGCGGCCTAGGCCAGACGAACTTCAACATTACGGCTGGAAGCGCTATTCAGGTATTGCCAGCCGGCTCCGGCAGTTGGACGCCGGCCCACTATTGATCAAAAGGCGCATGGAGGATACAGACATGAAGAAAATACTGATTTTATGCACGATAGCTCTCGTTTTCGCGGGCCTTTGCGTCGCAGCGAACGCGGCCTGCCCGGCCAGTAGGTACGTCACTAATACTAACCAAACGGCTGTAACCGGCCTTAGCGCCACTCCAGCCAACGTCTATGCCCGTATGTGGGATTATGGTTTGGGCTCCAGCATAAACGGTACGTCCTTGGTCGCAAAGTCGGCCGGAGCTGGCTGTACATCCACAGACAGCACGGCCACGGCTTGGGAGGTAAGCGGTTGTTTCGTGGCTGGTTATTCCATCATTGCGGATATGATTTATGCTAACCAGCTAGCGACTGGCTGCCCGGCCAATACGGACCGGATGGTCATCCTTTTTGAAGACACCACAGGCAAGTACTCCGTCATCTCAAAGATTGGCTCGGCCGGCACTTGGAACCTCGACGCGGTTGCGACGCAGGCCGCTGTCTCTTACCCGACGATCCAGTACATCACGCGCACCAGCGGTCCCGGCGTGACCCCCGCCATCTTCAACGTCAACCTGCAGGGCCTTCCGGCCAACGGCAACGGCGGCTACGCCGCCGCCGACGGCGCCGCCACCGTCATCACCGGCTACAAGGTCTATTACCAGAACGCCGCCGCCCCGCCCACGCCGGTGCTGCCCGGTTCCTGGACGCTCGCCACCGGAGGAACGATCGCCGGCGCGACTACCGCCACGGCCACCGGCCTGAGCGTGACGCTTCCGGCCGCCGGCAACAACATGTATCTCCTTCTCTCCATGACTTTCGACTACGGCGAATCAACCTACCTGCCGTCCGTCTTCACCGCCTTCGGCCCGACGGCGTCGCCGCTCTTCGCGAACGTCACGGCCGACGCGACGAACGTTGCCTGGACCTCCGGCGACGAATCGCGCGTCGCCTCCTACCAGGCCTACTGGTCGGCGACGGCCACCGGCACCTATAGCCCCATCGGCCAGCCGGTCGCGGCGCTCGGTTCCGGCCACAGCTACAGCGTGAACTACCGCGTCATCGTGCCAGCCGCCACCTATTACGTCAAGGTGAAGGCCAGCAAGACCGACGGGACCTTCGTATGGTCGAACCCCGTCAAGGTGACGCGCCTCCTGCCCCAGCCTTCGCCCGGCAAGGTCCTGCCGAGCAAGGTCAGATAACGCTCTTTTTCGGTTGCGTGGATGGGCGGCCCGTCAGGGCCGCCCTTTTTTTGCCGTCACCCTGATTTCCGCCGCTACGCCGAAGAGGCGCTTGCAAGCGCAAGCCGCAACTCGGCGCTTGACGAGCGGATTTCGGCCATCTCGCGCGATCCGGCCTGGGCGTACGTTTCAAGATGGCCAATCAAGACGGACGCCATTTCCCAACCTTGTCCCTCTCCAGCTTTCACGCCGCCCGGCCTCCCGCGCCAGCCGTTTTCGCGGAGCGGAGTAAAAAGGCCTTGGGGTTTTTGCCCCATGGCTGGCCGCGGTCGCAAAGCCTGGTTGGT
The DNA here is from genome assembly GCA_037444385.1 of Acidobacteriota bacterium. GTDB lineage: Bacteria > Acidobacteriota > UBA4820 > UBA4820 > DSQY01 > JAEMPZ01. The sequence goes on from JBBIMN010000100.1 coordinate 1,972, forward strand.
TTTCTTTCTTCTTGGTTATAAACTACGAAACCTTGGAGATTCTGGCATGGGAGAGCCTTTCCGCATTTTGGTGATCAATCCTGGTTCGACCGGCACGAAACTGGCGCTGTACAGGAATGAAGGGCGCGAGGCCCAGGAGGACGTCGCCGTCGAAAACCTGCCCGGAGGAGTGGTTGACCAGCTTCCCGCGCACGTCAAGGCCGCCCGCGATTTTCTCGAACGCCACGGCGGGGAGCCCCTCCATGCCGTCGTGGGCCGTGGCGGCCTTCTGCGCCCGGTTCCATCCGGCACGCTCAAGGTGAACGCGGCGATGCTCAATGACGCGAGGGCCGGATTTCAGGGAGAGCACGTCTCCAATCTGGGCTGTCTCATAGCCGGCGCCGTCGCGTCTCCGCGAGACGTTCCAGCTTTCGTGGTTGACCCGGTAGCCGTTGACGAAATGCCGGAGGTCGCGAAGATTACGGGGCTTCCGCAAATCCGCCGCCAGGCGCTTTCTCACGCGTTGAATCTCCACGCCGCCGCGCGCAAGGCGTGCGAGAAGACCGGCAAAAGTCTCCCGGAGAGCCGCTGGGTTGTTGCCCATTTGGGCGGCGGATTTTCGATCGTGCCGATGGCCGGCGGAAAGATTCTGGACAGCAACAACGCCAATTCCGGCGGGCCGTTCTCGCCGACCCGCGCCGGCACGCTGCCGACGCAGCCATTGATGGCCCTATGTTTTTCGGGCAAGTACCAGCTCGCCGAACTGAAGAAGATGACGACGAAGACCGGCGGCTTGACGGCGCACCTGGGCACTCCCGACGCCCGCGAAGCCGAGGCGCGCATAGCCGGAGGCGATGCCGGCGCCAAGCTGGTCTATGAAGCCATGGCATACCAGGTGGCAAAAGAGATCGGCGCGATGGCGGCGGCGATCGGCGGCAACCTTGACGGCGTCGTGCTTACTGGCGGGCTCGCCAATTCGGATATTTTTTGTAACCAGGTGGCCGGGAAGGTGGCTTTTCTTGGCCCGCTCTTTCGCTTTCCCGGCGAATTCGAAATGGAGGCCCTGGCATTGGGCGCGTTGCGCGTGCTGCGCGGCGAGGAAGAGGCCCTGGCCTATCCCGGAGGCAATCAATGAAAAGACTGATGCTCGGCAACGAAGCCGTTGCCCGGGGCGCCTGGGAAGCCGGGGTCGGGTTCGGCTCCGGATATCCGGGAACGCCCAGCACCGAAATTTTAGAGTACCTGGCGTCCTACGAGGAGGTCGCCGTTCAGTGGGCGCCCAATGAAAACATCGGGCTTGAGGTGTCAATCGGAGCGATGCTCGCCGGAGAGCGCGCGCTGGTGACGATGAAGCACGTCGGCTTGAACGTGGCGGCCGACCCCTTCTTCTCCGTTGCCTACACCGGCGTGAACGGCGGGCTGGTCGTCGTTTCAGCCGACGACCCTGGAATGCACTCCAGTCAGGACGAACAGGACAACCGCTACTTCGCCAAGGCGGCGAAGGTGCTCATGGTTGAGCCGGTGGACCCCGATGAAGCCTGTTGGATGGCGCGGGAGGCGTTCGCGCTCTCCGAACGATTTGATTCCCCCGTTCTTCTGCGGATGACCACGCGAGTCTCTCACCAGACGGGCGTCGTGACGACCGGGGAGAAGCAGGCGGCCGCGCGCAAAGGTTTCAAGAAAGACATCGCGAAGTTCGTGCTTCTGCCAAGCCACGCGAGAGAGAGGCGCCACGACGTCGAGCGGCGCATTCAGGCCGCCCGGGCCTTCGGCAACGACAGCGATCTATGGAACCCGATCTTCAAAGGGACTTCAAATACCGGCGTGATAACATCGGGAGTCGCCTACGGCTACGTCCGCGAGACGCTGCCCGGCGCCTCCATCCTTAAACTCGGCCTGACCTGGCCTTTGCCTACGGGCCGGATCGAAGCCTTCGCAAAAACCGTCCGCGAACTTTTCGTGGTCGAGGAGTTGGAGCCTTTCATCGAGGAGGCTCTGCTGGCTTCGGGGCTGAAGGCGAAGGGGGCCGAACTTCGCCCCTACACCGGCGAACTCAACCTCTCCGTTGTCGAGAAGATGCTCCTCGGCGCGCCCAAACACGCCGCCACCATTGATCTGTCGGACACGCCCCTTCCCTCGCGCCCGCCGACGCTGTGCCCCGGTTGCGGCCACCGCGCCATGTTCGGTCTCTTCCGCGAAATGCATCTTCGGGTAATGGGCGACATCGGCTGCTACACTCTGGGAGCGCTGAAACCCCTTGCGGCGATGGACTCCTGCCTCTGCATGGGCGCTTCCGTTGGAATGGCCGAAGGGCTCCAGCGGTTCGGCGGCCCCAAGGAAAAGGGCAGGACCGTCGGCGTCATCGGCGACTCCACCTTTTTTCATTCGGGCATTCCCGGCCTTCTGGACATGCTGGCGAACCGCTCCGACGCCACGCTCGTCATTCTTGACAACAGCGTCACCGCGATGACTGGCGGGCAGCCCAACCCGGGTACCGGCAAGGATATCCGCGGCAACGACGCGCCACGGCTCGATACGGCGACGGTGTGCAGAGGGCTCGGCGTGAAGAGGGTCCGAGTGGTTGACCCATACAAAATCGAGGAGGTCCGCAAGGTTCTGGAGGAGGAGCTCGCGGCGCCCGAGGTCTCCGTCGTCATCGCCAGAGCGCCGTGCGTCCTTGAATACAGGATTACGCGCGGGCGGCCCGCGGAAGTCAAGGTTGATATTTGCGACCGGTGCGGCGCCTGCATACGCGTGGGGTGCATGGCGATCCACGAACGCGACGGTTACCCGGAGGTTGACCCGGAACTGTGCAACGGCTGCGGCGTCTGCGAACAGGTCTGCGAGGCGAAGGCGGTTCTTATTCCCAAAGATTGACGGGCCCGGCGATTGATTGCCGGCGGCCTTTCGGGGGCTATAATGGAGATTACGAACATAATGCTATCGGGGGTCGGAGGCCAGGGCATCCTGACCAGCGGTCGCATCATCGCGCTTGCGGCAATGGACGCCGGCCTGGACGTGAAGATGAGCGAGGTGCATGGCATGTCCCAGCGCGGCGGCAACGTGGACACGCACGTCCGCATAGGCGAGGCCGTACCCTCGTCGCTGATTCCCGTCGGAGGCGCCCATTTTCTGGTCTCGTTCGAGAAGCTGGAGGCGTTGCGCTACCTGAACTACCTGCTGCCTGGCGGCACGGCCTTCGTGGCCAGACACGAAATCCCTCCGCTCACGCAGAACCTGAAAAAGAACACTGGCTACGTGGCCGATATTGACTCGAAGCTGGAGGCCAAGGCCCCCAGGCTCGTCTGGGTTGACGCCTTTGAAATCGCCAAGGAGCTTGGCGACCCGAGAATGGTGAACGTCATTCTTCTCGGCGCCCTGTCCAACGCGACGAAGGGGCTCGGCCCCAAGAATTGGGAGGCCGCCATCCGCGAGCGGTTCAAAAAGAATATACAGGAAGCGTGCATTGAAGCCTTCAATAGGGGGAGCGCCAATGGCCGCGCCGCGTGATCTTGACGGCATCCTTGAATCGGCGCGAAAGAGGAAGCAGGCCACGGTCGTCGTGGCGTGCGGCCATGATCCCGCGGCGCTCAAGGCTCTTGCCCTGGCTGAAGAGCACGGCCTCTGCCGCAGCATTCTCGTTGGCGATCCCGGCGCAATCGGCCCCGCGATTTGCGCCATGCCGAAAAGGCTTCAAAACGCGGAAATAGCGGACGCGCCCGATGAAGCAAGTGCATTAGGCCGCGCCGTCGAACTCGTGCGCAAAGGCGAGGGCCAGGTTCTTCTCAAGGGCAAGACGCAGACGGCGGCTTTGATGAAGGCGGTTCTGGACAGGGCCAACGGCCTTCGTACGGGCAGGCTGTTGAGCGACGCCTTCATTTTTGAATGTCCAACCAGGGACGGAGGGAAGCGGCTCGTCTGCATCACCGACGGCGGCATAAACATCGCGCCCGACCTTTCCGCCAAGAGGGAGATCCTCCTGAACGCCGTTGAACTCTACCACTTCCTCGGCTTCGAGCGTCCTCGCGTCTCGTGCCTGAGCATGGTCGAGAGCGTCGTCAGCGGGCACGCGCCGGGCGAGGACGCAGCCGGCTTGGCGGAGATGGGCGCGAGAGGAGAACTGGGCGAATGCGACGTCGAGGGGCCTTTGAGTTTGGACCTCTCGGTATCCGAAGAGGCCGTGGCGAAGAAGGGCCACAAGGGACCGACCGCCGGGAAAGCGGATATTCTCTTGTGCCCTGATATCGTCAGCGCCAACCTCCTTGCGAAGAGCACGACTTGCTGGGCGGGGTTCCGCCTGGCCCACGTCATCATGGGCGCCTCCGCGCCCGTGCTGATTCCAAGCAGGAGCGACACGCCCGAGGCAAAACTCCACTCGATAGCCCTCGGAATTCTGTGCGCCCGCGAGTAGAGCGCCAGAAAGCCCCAATCCCGCGATGGATATTAGGAGTGGCCGGGGAATGCTGGTGAATGAAGCGTTCAAGCAAAATGGCCCGCCACCCGGCAAGGGATTGGGGGCCTTCGGCGCCCCGGAATCCGGGGGAAGAGGGCGTCCAAGGGCGGGGGTTCCTCCGCCGGGCTTTGCCTGCGGAGGGGGAGGGAATGGCCCTCCCTCTCAAATAAAGACAACTTTTCTTTTCGGCGGGGCACGGCCGTCATCGGAGGCAAGACATCTCTATCGCGGAATTTCGGGAGAGACGGAAGATCTATAGAATGAAAAGGAGAGAATGCCATGTCCAACCGGGCCATTTTACTTATTGACGGTGGTTACCTCGATTTTCTCCAGCGCTCCTTCGGCTCGCCGCGCATTGACTACGGCCGGATGGCGCAAGCCGTAGCCGACAAGCTCGATTTCACGCTCCTCCGCTGCGTCTATTTCAACTGTCTGCCCTACCTCGCCCCGTCACCGGCTCCCGAAGAGATGGACGCGTTCCGAAAGAAGCAGGGCTTCTACGAGCGGCTGCAGAAACTGCCGCGCTTCGAGGTCAAGCTGGGGCGGCTCGCGTACCGAGGGGTGGACGAGCACACCGGCAAGCCGGTCCTCGAACAGAAACAGGTTGACGTGCTCTTGACCACCGAGATGGTGTACGCCGCCGCCAGGAGAAGCGTTGACGCCATAATCCTTCTATCGGGAGACGGCGATTTTCTTCCCGCGCTGGAGCTGGTCAAACGCGAAGGGCTGACCTTCGCCCTCGTTCACGGAACCCGCAGCGGCTCGCAGCTTACGGTCCACGAGAGCCTCTGGCTCGCCTCCGACCTGAGGTTGGAACTGGACATGAATTTCCTCGAACCGCTCTTGAGAGAAACGTGAAGCGAGGGCGATGCTGGAGAGGGCGTTCACGAGAAGTGCGCCGCGAGCTTTGTGGAAAGAGGCGCCTTCCGGCAATGCCAACAACTTACGGAAGCGTTTTTTACTAATCCGGGCGGGAAGAGGCCGCCCCCTTCCCGCCCAAATGCGGCCGAATCCCCATATGGGGAGCGTGCCCACGCGCGATGCATCGGGACGCGCATTCCCCGCTTCGCTTCGGAATGCGATCCACATGGTGGCTCCCAGAAAAGTTATTTTGGACGGATGTGGATGGAGATATAGAAATCAACTTCGCCTGCGAAGGGATGGCGTTCGCTGGAACGGCCTGACCCCCGTGGCAAGAAGGCAGATCATTGGCAGGCCAGACCAAAGGATGGACCGATTGCGGCTGCCAGCCACCCAGATGTGACTTGCGAGTCAAACGCGCGAGGCGATAAAGGGAAGTTCATTTTCTTGAAGCTTCTGCCCTCCCAGAAACGACGTGAAGACAGTTGGAATGGCGGCCGCAATGAGGTCATTTCCATTTTTCTCTAGCTCAGCCTCTCCTTGGCCTGCTTCAGTAAAAACCCTTATGATCAGTGGCAGCGGCTTCGTAAGCCTCAGGGTTCGCAAGCAGCACGGAATGCGGGCCTGTTTGGGACTTGAACATTGAAAATCTATTGATCTCATCCTATATTATAGCCAGCCTGTATTGGCTCTGGAGTAAAGGAGAGAAAATGATTCTCCGATTTCTCCTCGCAGTGGCTGGGTTCCTTTCGGGAAGCTCGATTCTTATCCTGGCGAGCGCAC
>JBBIMN010000101.1:0-4083 GCA_037444385.1 Acidobacteriota bacterium
CGCTCGCAATGACTGCGTCAGATTGCTTCCGTTGGCTTGCGCCCGCCTCGCAATGACGGTGGAAGGGCCTTCCGAAAGCCCGAAGGGCAAGGAGACGCGATGGGACGCGCGGAGGAAAGCAACCGATCTTGCCGAATCTATTTTCTCGCTTTCCGGCGCGCTGCCTGAGCGGCTCCGAAGAGCGCCGCAGGCGCGAGGAAGGCCCCTTTGCCGCAGAGCGGCTGTGCGCGCCGGTGGGAGCGATGAGGCATTATCTTCTTCTGGTATGGGGAATGACTGGGGAGATGGCGTTCTGGTAGTGGCGGATGTTTAATGCGCCGGAGCCATCAGCCTCTATGGCGATGACGTCGGCGCGAAGCTTGGACACGGAAATGTTATGGCGGCGGCAGTAGGCTCGGCCAGCACGAAGAAGGCGGCGCGCCTTCCATGGCGTCACCGCCTCCTGGGGAGTGCCAAAGGCGCGGTTCGAGCGGGATTTCACCTCAACGGCGAAAACGAGCCCCTCCTTTTCGGCGACGATGTCCACTTCGCCGCCGCGCACCGAGAAGTTTCGTTCAAGAATCTTGTAACCCTTCTTTTCGAGATAGCGGGCCGCGGCCGCCTCGCCTTCGCGCCCGAACCTTTTCGCCGAACGAGAAGGCAGAATGCGTCTGAACGCCGCAGCCAAACGCCTGAGCAAGTTCGGGCGAGGAGAGCCGCTCAGCGCGCCCCCCACTTGCGGTATTGGCCTTGCGGGCCGCCTGGCGCCTGGGGATTGCCTGGCCGCGCTTCCTGGGCCATCCGCCCCATCAGTTCGCGCCTCAGCAGCATCCACTGCGCCTGCTGCCGGGGGGTCATGATGGCCAGCAGGCGGTCCTCCTGCTCCCGGATTCGCTTCTCCTGCTCGGCCGTCTCTTTTTGGATGGAGGCGACCTCTTCCTTGAACGCCGCGTCCGTCGTAGCCGGATCGTCAAGAAGCGCCTGGAGGCGGCTCATGTGCTGGCGCATCGCCTGGCCGTGGGCCGGCCGCAGCGTATCCATCGAATCCAGCACGTCAAGAACCTTCAAGGTCTGCGCCTCGGTGAGGCCCAACTTCTCGCGCATCTTGTGGACGATATAGATGCGGATGGTCTCGCGCCGCGAAGCGCTCTCCGTCATCTGTTCCTCCGGTGGGCCGGGAGGGCCGGGCGGAGGCGGCTCCTGTGCCAAAAGAAGCTGGGCGAGAAACAGGCAGAAGACAAAAAAAGCGAATTTCCTGGCCATGAATGCCTCCCTATTCGGCTTCTATGAAGTTTCCGGTGTCAGTGGCGGTCACGGCTGAAAAACGCTCCGCCACGGGATATGCCGCTTGAAGAAGCGACAGCGTGGAATCATCGCCCGAAGGCGCCCACGGGATCTCCGAAAGAGCCATCTCTTGGGGGGGGGCTGTCGTCGCCGCGGAAGCTGGAGCAAGCCTTCCCAGCGACCATCCCCCCAAAAGCCCCGCAAGCAATATCGCGGCGGCTGCGGCGGGCCACGCCCTCCTGCGCGCGAGCGCAGGCAGCGACTCCAAGGCCAGCACGGTTCCCTTTCGGCTCGGCGCCGAAAGAACAGGCCTTGCGCGCCTGAGCGCCTTTTCGGTTTTGCCAAGCGCGCGCAGCTCCTCGCGGCAAGGGGCGCAGCTCTCAACGTGGCTAAGCGCTTCCAGTGGCACGGGGCCCTGGCAGACGAGGCGCTCTAAGGCCTCTTCATGGGTCATCTTTCGCCTCCATGTATTTGCGCAGGTTCCGCAGGGCAAAAAAATAGTGCGCCTTGGCCGTGCCCTCGGCTAAACCAAGAACCTGGGCAATCTCCTTGAATGATAACTCTTCCCACGTTCGCAAGATTACAACGGCGCGCTGTTGCGGGGCAAGGCGCCGCAACGCCAAATGCACCTTCCCCGCTTCTTCGTCCGCGGCCAGGAGTGCCAAGACGCCTGGGCGGCGATCCTCGGCCCAGAGGGGCTCTTCCGAACCGTACTCTTCCTTTCGGGTTGGCGCGGCCGACAAGTGGTTGAGAGCAAGATTGTGGGCGATCTGGAAGAGGTAGGTCCGCAATGATGCCTCTTGGCGAAATTGTCCGAGATGTTCCAAAAACCTTACCAGCGCCTCCTGGGCCAGATCCTCCGCCTGGGCTGGATTGTGAACCATTCCCTCCAGATAACGCCGAACAGGGCCGGTGAACTCGTCCAAAAGCTTTTGGACGGCGCCAAGTTCTCCAGCTTTGATTTGTTCGAGCCATTGGTTCCGGGCCTCCGCCATCCCTCGCTCCAACAGTGAGACAAGTGTACCTTGACTTTGGATTAACCGCCAGGGACCAAAACATATTGAAGGCGGGGCGGTGGGCGCGAAAGACACAGCGATGTGTGGCCTGAAAACCACGACGTGCGAAGTTCGTTGTTGAAAACAAAGGTGCTGGCGCCAGGCACAATTCTTGCTGTACTTCTTTGGCGGAGGGCGGGTGTATTATCAGCGCACGCTAAAAAACGGCATCGAGTGCACCGGCGTGGGGCTCCATTCCGGGAGCGCGGTGTTGTTGCGCCTCCTGCCGGCTCCGCCTGACACCGGCATCGTTTTCCGCAGGCTGGACAAGGATGGCGGTGAGGTTCGGGCGTGCGCATCCGAGGTCGGCCGCGTTGACTTCGCGACAACGCTGGGGAGGGGCGGCCTCGCCATCAGCACCGTTGAGCATCTTCTGGCCTCCTTTTACTGCATGGGTGTTGACAACGCGGTAGTGGAACTCAACGCTCCCGAAGTGCCAATCATGGATGGCTCCGCGGCCTCTTTCGTCTTTATGATACGCGAGGCCGGAACCGTTCCGCAGAGCCGCACGCGCCCTTACCTCCGCATAGTCCGCCCGCTTCAAGCGGGCGATAAAGACCGCTGGATCAAGCTGACGCCCTCGCAGGACCTCAGGGTCACTTACACCGTGGACTACGACCATCCGCTGATAAGGCAGCAGACGGTGACGATTCCAATCACGGCGGCCACGTTCGAGGACCAGGTCGCTCCAGCCCGCACATTCGGCTTCATGCGGGACATCGAGATGCTTCGCGTGAAGGGACTCACTCTTGGCGGTTCCAAGGAAAACGCCGTGGTGCTTGACGAAAACAAGGTGTTAAACGACCACCTGAGGTTCGCCAACGAATTTGTTCGCCACAAGATTCTTGACGTTCTTGGCGATCTGTCGTTATGCGGCTTTGCGCTCAGGGCGCACGTGATAGTCCATAAGGGCGGCCACGGTCTTCACACCGAAATGGCGAAGCTCATCCGCTCTTCATTGGCCTACCACCCAATCGAATCATCCGAGGAGGCGTGGGTTCCCCCGCAGGGGAGCTATGCGCAACCCTTGGCCTAACCTCCTTATCCCAACTTCCTTCCTCCAACCATCGAGGGCCTTTTGGCCCTCCTTTTTTTGCCTTACGAAATCCGCCCGCTTGTCTCTCGTCTTCCATCCCTTATCCTTTCCGGGGCCTTGCCTCCGTGCCTAATCTCCTTTATGCTTCTCTCTCCCGTGGCGGCCGCGGGGAAGAAGGGGAAAGCCCCAATCCCTCGATGGAACAGGAACGGTGCCCCAAGTGCTGATGGAAACGTCGTTTAGCCCGGACAATATGTTGCCTGGCAAGGGATTGGGGGCCTTCGAGCCGAAGAGGGCATCCAAGGGCGGAGATCCCTCCGTCCGGCTTTGCCAGCGGAGGAGGAGGGAATGGCCCTCCCAACTAATTGAAAGAAGTCTTTTCTTTCGGTATGGCACAGCCGTCGCCGGAGGCACAACATTCCATCGCGGAATTTCAAGAAAGGGGCTTGCATGAGCGAGAAGGGGCAAGAGAAAGCTAAAATGGCGCTTCCTGAAAACGCGTACAAGGAGCTTGGGCCGGGAGAGGCCTACACGCCAATCATAAGCCAGGAGACGGGCGTGCCGGAGGTGACGAGGCGCTCGATCACTTTCGGACTGCTGATGATCGTCATCTTCTCGGCGGCGGCGGCCTACATCGCCCTCAAGCTTGGGCAGGGCATCGAAACGGCGATCCCGATCAGCATCCTCGCCGTCGGCTTTTCGGCGCTGGCGCGGCGCAAGAGCATCCTC
>JBBIMN010000101.1:4093-7912 GCA_037444385.1 Acidobacteriota bacterium
GCCATCGGAGCCACCTCCGGCATCGTTGTTGGCGGTTCGGTTTTTGTCATGCCGGCGATCTTCATGCTTGGCCTCGACAAGGGGGGCACTCCCTTCGAGACCTTCCTTCAGATTTTTCTCGTCCCGTTTTTGGGCGCGGTGCTCGGCGTGCTTTTCCTCATTCCGTTCCGCAGGTACTTCACGCACGAAATGCACGGCAAGCTGCCCTTCCCTGAAGGAACCGCCACCACGGAGATCCTCGTCGCCGGAGAAAAGGGCGGAAGCCAGGCTAAAGTTCTCGTTTACTCGCTGGGGCTTGGCATCGTCCTTGACTACCTCGCGCTGGCTTTGAAGGCTTGGAGCGACACCTTCACGACGGCTTCGGTTCCAGTGATGGATTACTTCACGCAAAAAGTGAAGGGCGTTTTTGCCATGAACACCTCGGCCGCTGTCCTGGGACTCGGCGTCATCATCGGCTTGAAGTACGCTTCGATTATCATGGCCGGCTCGCTGCTTTCATACTTCGTCCTCATCCCGCTCTTCGGCTACATCAGCCCCGACTACGCTGCCGCTTCCTACGACAAGATCTTTTTCGGGATAAAGGACGCCGCCGGAATGATGATTCATCCGGGAGTGCGCAACATCGGAATCGGTGGCATCTTCGCGGCGGGCGTAATCTCCATCATCAAGATGGCGCCTGTAATCAGGCAGGCGCTCGGGCAGGTGCTCTCGCAGCTTTTCAAGAAGCACGACGGAAGCGAGAAGGCCACTTCCCGCCTGGACAACGACATCAAAATGACGACGGTTTTCGGCATGGCCATCGCCCTCGCGGTCGCGATATTCGTCTATTTTCGCGTTGTCGTCGTTGCCGGAGAGGCCAGGGCGACATTGATCTCGCTGCTTTCGCTGGTCCTGACGTTCCTCATCGTCTTTTTGTTCTCGGCCGTGTCGGCCTGGGCCGTGGCCATGATATCGGTCACGCCGATTTCGGGCATGACGCTTACGACGCTCATAATAGCCGCCGTGACCCTCGCGGCCTTGGGCCTCAAGGGCGGCCCCGGAATGCTGGCGATCCTGCTAATCGGCGGCGTCGTCTGCACCGCGCTCTCGATGTCCGGCTCTCTCGTCACGCAGTTCAAGATCGGCCACTGGCTCGGCTCGACGCCGAAGACAATCCAATGGAGCAACATCTACGGCTCGGCGCTGGCCAGCCTCACGGTCACCGGCGTCATCATGCTTTTCGCCAAGGTCTACGGATATGGCACGCCTACGCCTGAGCACATGACTCCGCTTCCAGCGCCGCAGGCCGGCGCCATGGCGGCGGTGGCCAACGCCTTCATGGGCGGGCAGGACGTTCCGTGGATGCTTTACGGGACCGGCGCGGTTATAGCCGTGGTCGTCTCGATGCTCGGCGTATCGGCGCTGGCCTTCGCTCTGGGGATGTACCTGCCGATAGAGCTGAACAGCCCAATACTTTTGGGGGCCATCGTAGGCTGGATGGTACAGAAGTCCACAAAGAGCGAGAACCTCTCCAAGGCGCGCAACGACAAGGCCATCCTGATTGCTTCCGGCTTTATAGCGGGTGGAGCGCTGGCGGGAGTTTTCGATGGCATCACGAAGATGTTCGTTTCCGACGAAGGGTTCGGTTTCAGCGCCTGGATGCCGGGCATCTTCACGGAAGGGCTCAGGAACTGGGTCGGTCTCTTCGTTTTCCTGGCCCTCGCCGCCTTCCTTTACTGGGACGCGAACAAGGCAAAACCAGAGGAAGAGTAGATCCTATTAAAGCAGTCGCATCTTTTGAGGGACGCCCTTCGGGGCGCCCTTTTGCTATTTACCACGGGCCGCTTGAGAATGAGGATCATGGCGAAGGCCAGTTCCGTCAGGGCCACGCGAACGTGATTGGCGTCACAGAACGGATGGGCATATAATTGGTACAGTAGCTGTTGTGGAGGCGTGAGGCCGTGCCCACCGCCGACAGTGCGCTTCCCCGCGGAGGGGACAAAAGGAGTAGGGAGATGAGGACTGCGCGAGAAATGTTTTCTTCAGGGCATCGTATTAGCATGGCGGGCCTGGCGATGGCCTGCCTTTCGCTTCTTCTTGCCGTTGGGGCTAATGCCCAATACACACTCAGTTTGACGGCCATTTCCCCCCAACAGGTCACAATCGGAACCGGCCCAGCCGCAATAAGCCTCACTGGCACGGGCTTCGTCGGTTTCAACGCCCCGCTTAACCTTCAACTGATATCTCAAAGTCCCTATTTGCAAGTTCTGTCCTTCAACGTCACGAGCTGGAACTCCGCGACGGCCATCGTCATGGCCGTTCCCGGCGCCAGGCCGGGTCCGGCCCGGCTCGACTTGAGGGACCAGTTCGGCAACGGCACTTTTGGCCAGGTGGTTCCGCCGCTCGTGCTTATCTCCTCCAGCGCCATCTCTGCGCCTTTAGCCGTGCGTGACGCCGCCATAGTTTACCCGCAGCCCGGGACCCTTCTGGCGCCCGACAATCCGATCTTCGCCCGCGCAATCTTGGCGACCTCCGGGTCCGGCGCCATCATCGGAACCTTCACCCTTGACGGTGTAGCCTACGACCAGTTTACCGTGGTAGCCGGAGCCGGGGCCCCGGTGCAGGTGGAATCAAAAATGCCCATTCCCTTCATCTCTGGCGGAACCCACGACCTTCAACTGGCGATACTTTCGCCGCAACCTTTTACGTCTGGAGCGGTCAGGCTCGCGGGGGTTCCCGAAAGCCGCACCGCTTTGCAACTGATCACGCCCACCGACGGCGCGTCGGCCTCCGCCCCGGCGCCATTCAGGTGGACGATGGTCCCTGGCGCGACGGCTTACGAAGTGCTGATCGGCCGCCAACCGTTTGACGCGGGCGCGCGAATCTGGCGCACGGCCCTGGATTCCTGGACGCCCACCGATGCGGACTGGAAGGGGCTTGGCAGCGGCGGCTTCTACTGGACGGTCCGGCCGCTCTTTGCCGGAGACGTGCGCGGAACAGGGCCTTCGTTTCGGCGCGTCGTTCTATTCACGGGCGCTTTCACGCTTAGCGCCGGCGCGCCGCTGCCTGGACCGCGCCCTTCAAGCCTCGTGCTGAACTGGTCCGGCGCTCCCGAAGGCGCGCTCTATTTCCTCGAGTTCTTTCCCGCCGGTGGCGGGCAGCGCCTCTTCACGGCCTACACCCGCGCGCCGAAATACCTGCTTCGTTTCCCCGCGGGGTCATCCGGCCTCGATTACACCGTGACCGCATTCGACGCTTCGGGCACGCGCCTCGGCGAACCGGCAAAAGGAACGGTCGTGGCGCCCCGCTCATCCGCGTGGGGAAAGGATGACGGCATAAGGTTTGCCGCCGGGCCTGTAGGAATCACCGGCGTTTCACCGAAGAACGGCGCGTTGGTCAGTTCATCACAGCCTTCGATCGGAGCTACGTGGAGCGGCAGCGTTGCGCCCGAGGACGTCGCCCTATTCATCGGTTCTTCCGACGTGACGGGAATGACGGCCATTCAGGCCGGGCGCTTGACCTACACGCCGGTGCTGCCCCTTCCGGACGGCGCAACTACCGTCAAACTTACGTTAGGCGACGTGCAGCAGGCCTGGTCGTTTACGGTTAAGAGCGGCGCGCCATCGGCGGCCGCGGCACCATCAGCCGCTCCGGCGGGCGAACCTGTTGCGCCGAGCTCAGAAAAAAAGGCCAAAGAGGGCGCGAAGCCCAGTGGCGCGTGGACGGCCCAGGTTGGCGGAACCGGAACGGAAATTTCCGGCAGCAACCCGGACCAGCAGGACACTTTCAGGGCCACGCTCTCGTCCCAGTCGGACATCGGCTCCGGCGGTTATTTCTTGA
>JBBIMN010000102.1:0-7839 GCA_037444385.1 Acidobacteriota bacterium
TTACATGGCGCGACATATCACCCTTCGGTAAGATTTTAGATGGCGCGATTCGCCTTCTTGACAAATAGGAGCAAACGGGTTCATATTACCCTTAGGACCCTGGGGAAAGCCCAGGGCGAGATAACTTATAGGAGGAAGAACATGAAGAAAGTTTTGATCGCGGTTTTACTGGTCGTGGCCACCTTGGGAATCTGCGCGCAGGACAAGTGGTACTTTTCGGTCCTGCCAGGCTATCAGTTCAGCACCGGAGATGCCGACTCCGGGTACGTTGCCAGTTTGGACGGCGGCTATTTCTTCACCGAGAAGGTCGGCCTGCACTTTGCCTACATGTACAATGAAGGCAAGTTTAAGGTCAATGTGGCTCCCTTCGGTGATTTCAAGTTCACCAAGAGCTACAGCTTGCTGGAGTTTGGCCCCGAGTTCCGAAACAAGGCCGGCGAAAATGGCGAAATCTACGGCCAGTTGAACCTTGGCTATACCTTCGGCAGCACGGGCATCAACGAGAACTATGTGGTCACTTACGGCGGCACCACCTATCTGGTTAATCTTACTGGCGAGCTGAAGAACGACTGGGCCCTCGGCGGCACCTTCGGCTACCGCTACTTTTTCAACAAGCAGGTCGGCCTCGACATGCAGGCTACCTATCACTACATGAACGGGCTCAAGCAAGAAGGCTTCGACGCGAAGAACAGTTGGGATGCCAGGATCGGCGTGACCTGGAAGTTCTAACCGGCTTTCTTCACGGTTCATCAAGAGGGGAGGGCGTTCGCCCTCCCCTTTCTCATTGCGAGCCCTACTTCAGTGGCCTCGGTTGAGAGTGGAGAAACGACCGCGCAACAACCTCTTCGCTCTCCACCCTTTCCCCTCCACCACCTTTCAGCCATTGAATTGAAGCGTCCACTGTTCTATGCTGGACGCTATGAGACGAGGATTGGTTCTCGTATTCTTGGTTGTGGGGGCTGCTTCATCGGCCGCGCTATACCTTTGGAGAGCCAACGGCGTAATCAACGCCCCCCTCGGGCTTGCAAGTTTCGATGAGGCGCGGGCAAGGGACAAGGTCCGCCTGACAGTGGAGAAGCTGCTAGGCGAGTCCCGGCCTTTCACCTTGAAGTTTTCCGCGCGGACTGACACGGCCACGTTACGAAACCTTCAACAGCTCGTCGGGCTGAAAGCGGCAGTCTACCTGGCCACCAACAAAGTGCCCGTGCAGCATTGGGTATATAGCGCGATCCCGCAAAACGGCGTCTCGCTTTGGACGAAACGTGATTCGCGGGAGCCTCTCGTCACCATTACCGTTTCAAGTTCGGGCCAGATTCTCGGCCTTGAAAGCTCGGTGGCGCAAACTCAGGCCCCGGCAAAAATGAGCAGCGAGGAAGCGCGGCGCGACGCGGAAGACCTGCTCCGCTTCCTGGGGGTTGACGTGGGCGCGCTGACTCTTTCAGCATATAACGCGGGGGAGAACAGCGGGCGCCAGAAATATGATTTTTCCTGGAAAGCGCCTGTTCAGGGTTTGCCCGGGGTGTTCTCGCAATATGCGATTACGCTCGAAGGCGGCTTCATCAAGTCCTTCAGCCGAAGCGTCAGTTTTGAAGCCGCGCCCGACACGTCCCAAGAAGGAACGCTGCTCCTAACGATTCTTACGCTCGCTTCGTGGTTCTTCCTGGCGCTTCTGGTGCTCTTCCTTTTCATTCAGCAGCTTCGCCGCGATGAAATTGACCTGACGCACGTGAGGAAGATATCCATCCTTTCAGGCGGCGCCACTTTCGTGGCGGTTCTGTTTCGGTACGACGGCCAGTGGGGCGAGACGCTCCTGCTGGCGCTCTTGATAGCGGTGCTCTCCGGGCTCTTTTTTACGCTCTTGTGGACGGTGGCCGAGTCTTTTTTAAGGCAGACCTACCCCGAAAAACTGCGCATGAGCGATCTGTGGCTTAATAACACGTGGCGGGTACGGGAGACCGGAAAGGCCGTGCTTTACTGCCTTTCCGGCGGCCTGTTCATGCTTGCCTTGCCGGTCGCCGCGTTTTTTATCGCATGGGAAAACGAGCGTTCGGGCCTCTTCATCCTGCCGGCCAGCACGAGCATGCAAGGTTTCATGGCGCCAGGAGGGTTGGCCGCTCACGCTATCTTTGGGCCGCTTGCCCAAAGCCTGTTTCTGGGCAGCGTGTTTGCCGGCGTTCTCTATCCTTTCCTGAGGCTGCGCTTTCGTCTCGCCGTGGCAGGGGCGCTCTTCTGCGCGTTTTTCGCCGCGGGTACGGCCGCCGCCGTACCCGCCGGGCCGTTGTGGGTGGTCCTTCCAGCGGCGCTCCTTTCCGGCGCCGCCCTCTTCATAGCGATGGAATGGGGGGGGTTCCTCTGCGCGCTCCTCTTTCTCTTTGCGCCGCTGCTGTTCGCTCAATCGGCTCTTCTGCTGACGGGGCGCGACTTCCAAGTGGTGCTTCAGGGATTCATTGGATTGGGGGTCATCGGTTTCGCGGCTTTGCTGGGAGCCATTCTCGCTCTGAAGGGAAAGCCTCTCGCGGACGTCCAGGCTTACGAGCCGGCATACATCAGCCGAATTCGAGAGAGGGAGCGGTTTGCTAGGGAACTTGAAATCGCCAAGGGCGTCCAGGAGAGGTTTCTTCCGAAAGAGACCCCGGTGGTCCCAGGGTTCAGCGTGGCTGCGCGTTGCACGCCGGCAATGGAGGTGGGCGGCGACTACTACGATTACTTGTCTCTTTCGGGAGACAGATGGCTGATCGTGCTGGGTGACGTCTCGGGAAAGGGCGTCAAGGCGGCGTTTTACATGACGCTTACCAAAGGCATACTCCACTCGGTGACCTGTATGGAGGGCCGTGAAACGGTGATCCTGCGGCACCTGAACGGCCTCTTCAAGGACCTTAGCGACGACGGGACTTTTCTCACGCTATGCGCCGTTGTGCTGGACCCAAAAACCAGCGAAGCGAGGATCCTCTCGGCCGGGCACAACCCTCCGATCCTTTTACGCGGCGGCGTTCCACAACTGCTCTCCCCAAGAGGACTGGTGCTTGGGCTCATGGAGGACGCCGTTTTCCTGGAAACCATCGAGGAGTGCAAGGTGGTCCTCAAGCCGGGCGATTCACTGCTGCTTTACACGGACGGGGTTACGGAGGCCATGAACCGCCGCCAGGAGGAATTCGGCGCCGAGCGGCTTCTCAAGGCGATGGAGAACGCCTCCGAGCTTGG
Source organism: Acidobacteriota bacterium (assembly GCA_037444385.1). Taxonomy (GTDB): domain Bacteria; phylum Acidobacteriota; class UBA4820; order UBA4820; family DSQY01; genus JAEMPZ01. The sequence goes on from JBBIMN010000102.1 coordinate 3,202, forward strand.
CCCTGAAGGGCTCATTGACCGCGTCAGCCATGCCGTGGCGCGGTTCGCCGACGGAGAGTCCCAGGCCGACGACTTGACCATGCTTGTGCTGAAATCCGATGAGGCCTGATAAGCCGAGCGCGGAAGTGACGCTGTTTCTGCGCGGGCGGCTCAGGGTGCTGCAACCGGCGCGAGGCTACCGGTTCACCGTTGATTCGGTCATCCTTTCGGGCTTCTCCTGGCTCCTTCCAGGAGAGAGCGTTCTTGATTTAGGGGCTGGCAGCGGCATTCTTCTTCTCCTTCTGGGCTATTTTCACCACCCCGGACGGCTCACGGGAGTAGAGATCCAGCCCGGGCTGGCCGCGATGGCCCGCGAGAACCTTTGCGCCAACGGGTGGGATGAACGCGCAACGATTGTCGAGGGAGACCTTCGGTCTGGTGCCGTTGTGCCAGGTGGAACATTCGATCTTGTGATCTCGAACCCTCCATACTTCGACGCCTCGCGTGGATTGGCGTGCCGAGACGCGGGGCGTAACCTCTCCCGTCATTCCGAGGCATGTTCTCTGGAGGAGCTCTGCGCGGCGGCATCCAGGGTGCTGAAGCCCGAAGGGCGTTTTTGCTTCATTGTCCCGGCGGCCCGTCTTGGCGACGCCGTCGCGGCGCTGGAAGCCGCGGGCCTTGCACCACGCCTCGTGCGCCTTGTGCATCCGTCGCCTGATGCTTCCTCCTATCTCGCGCTTGTTCAGGCGCGCGGCCAACCCATCCAAGGCTGTCTGGGCCTTCCACCGCTGTTCCTGCACGGCGGCAACGCCAGGTACGCGCCTGAAGTGGAGGCGCTGCTCGAAGGAAATCTTGGAAACGGCCCCCGATTTATGGCCGACGCGATGCTGGGGAGGCTCTGCCGCTACCTCAGGCTCTTGGGCGCCGATTGCGCCTACGCCAGGAATGCGGATGATGACTGGCTGCTGGCCGAGGCCCAGCGAAGCGGCAGGACATTGCTCACAAGGGACAGGCCTCTTCTTAAGCGGGCGGCGAAACGTGGCGGCCTCGTATTCGACCCCGGTTGCGATGAAGTGGCCGGCCAACTGCGGGAAGTGCTTCGCCGTTTTGGCCCGTTCCCTGCGAACGGCGGTCCCCGCTGCATCCGCTGCAACGCCGTGCCCCTTTCAGTGGCGCCAGCGGCGGCGCGGGCCTTTGTCCCCAAATACACCGGGCTGACGCATGAAAGCTTTCATGCCTGCCCGTGCTGTGGCAAACTTACGTGGGAGGGCTCGCACCTGGAACGGTTCAGAACGGGCTTTGAAAAGGAGACGCCTGATGAGCGCGGAACGTGAACGGCTGAAAGAGCTTCTAAAGACGCTGTCCCTGAAAACGGGAGATTTCCTTCTGGCTTCGGGGCGCAGGAGCAAGTACTACTTCGATTCCAAACTGACGACGTTGACAGCGGAGGGGGCTTACCTGACGGGCCGCTGCTTTCTCGACGTCGTCAAGGAAAAGAACATCGCGGCCGAAGCCATCGGCGGGATGACGCTCGGCGCCGACCCGATCGTCTCCGTGGTCGCCGCGCTGTCCCAAAGAGAGGGGCGCCCCCTCAACGCCTTCATAGTCCGCAAGGAACCGAAGGGACACGGGACCATGCAATGGATCGAAGGCCCAGTCAAGTCCGGGCAGAAGGTCATCATCGTTGATGACGTGGTTACTACCGGCGGTTCCACGCTGAAGGCGATCGAACGCTCCGAGGAATTCGGCCTTGAAGTGGTGGCCGTGATGGCGCTTCTGGACCGCGAGGAGGGCGGAACCGAGGTGCTTTCAGGCAACTATCCCTTTTATCCCGTGACACGCAGGACGGAAATCTTCGGGGACAAGGCGTGATTTAACGGGGAGGACGGGGAGGAATAAACTAACAGCCTAAAGAGGGCAGAGGGAAAAGCATGGGAAGCGAATACGAAGGGAAGACCCCAATCCCGCGATTGAAACGGAGGATGGCCGGTTAATGCTTATTAACGCGAGGTTTCGGCAAAAAGGCGTTTTACCTGAAAAGGGATTGGGAACCTCGGCCCCCGGATTCAATCCGGTGGAAAAGGCGTCCAAGGGCGGGGGTTCCTCCGGCAGGCTTTGCCTGCGGAGGGGGAGGGAATGGCCCTCCCTCTCAATAAAAAGGGGGGTTCCTTCCGGTGCGGCACGGCCGTCACCGGAGGCAAGACATTTCCATCGCGGAATCTCGGAGAAGAGGATCGGCGCCAGCATGATAGGCCGCTTGATAACCGCCGCGCTCGCCTTCTCGTCCGCGCTCTTGCTCCTCGCGCAGTCTCCGCCCGCCCCTCCTCTCAATGGCGACTTGACGGCGCGCGGGGCCAAACTGCTGGCCGATGGCCACCCTGAAGACGCCGAGCCGATTCTGCGCCAGGCCGTCGCGCAAGAACCCAAAAAGGCTTTGGCGTGGGATTATCTTGGACAGGACCTGCTCGCGCTGCGCAGATCAACAGAGGCCGCCGCCTGCTTTGAGAAAGCGATTGAGCTGGACGACGCCGTGCCGGAACTCGGCCGTTCGTTGCGCCGCGAGGCGCTGGACAGCTTGGGCCTCGCGCTGGCCTTCGACAAACAGTACGGCGCGGCGAAAAAGGCCTACGCGAAAGCGATGGCCTGGGATCCCGATTTCGCGGGCTTCCCATACAACCTCGCCTGCGTCTGCGCGCTGTCGGGCGACCGCGAGGGGGCTCTCTTGAACCTGGACCGTTACTTTGGCGTGGCCAAACGAATGCCCCCGGAATGGCGCCCTCCAGATGCCGCGCTCGACGACGATTTGAAAGGGCTGAGAGGAGATCCTCGCTTCGAGGGGCTTCTCCTCTCCAGCGTGGGCTCCCAGCCTTACGACAACCCGGGCAGCTCGCTCACGCGCAAGGCGGGAGGACTCTTGGGCGAGGGGGAGTTCACGGACGCCGCGGCGTTCGCGCGGAAAGCGGCGGAGACCGATCCCGCAAGCGCTTCGGCACTCTTTATCCTGGGGGGAGCGTTTGAATCCGCCAAAAATTTTGCCGAAGCCGAAAAGACCTACGAGAAGGCGCTGGAGCTTAACCGCCCGCCTCACGACTCCTTGAACAAGCCCTCGGTTCGGCACGCCGCCTTCTTTATTGGAAGCTTTCTATTGGATTCCGGCCATCCCGGCGAAGCGCTGGCGTTTTTGGCCACCGCCAGCAAGGCCGAGCAGTTCCACCCCGCCGCTTTCTACGAGCAGGCGCGGGCGTTCGCGGCGCTGAAAGAAGGGGCCAAAGCGCTCGAATCGCTGAAGCGCGCGCTCTCTCTCAAGGACAATCTCACGGCCGTGGAACCACCCTTACCCGACCCAGCCAAAGATCCGGCCTTCGCCGCCTACGCCAAAGACCCCGCGTGGAAAGATATCTTCAGCGGCTGACCGCGAAGCGCGAAGGGGAAAATTATTCATCACAGACACGGAGGGGAACGGACCGACGGCAGACCGCAGACGACCGACGACCGGAGCTAACGGCCCGCGAAGAGGGCCCCTTCCAGAAGAGGCGCACCCGCGCCTTGCCTCGAAGGGCCAGTCGCATTCATAAAGCCGGTAGGTTCCCCCCTATCACTCATCACCAAGCCCTCGTCAGTACAAACTCGTGATGCTGCGCTCCTCGGGCTCGTAAAGGATGCGGTAGAACTCGGCGGCGAAGCGGTCGGTCATGCCGGCGATGAAGTTGACGACGACCTGCAGCCTCGCGACCGGGTGGCTTTCGGCACGGACGCGTTCCTGCGTTGAACGCGGCAGCAGCCTCAGCGAGCGCGACGACTCGGAGGCTATGTCCCGCGTGAGCGTCTCGAAGAGCCTTCCGAGAATCAGCTCCGCTTTGGCCGACATCCGCTCCGCTATCGGGTGGGTGTAGACCCTGTCGTAGAGGAATTGGCGCATCTGCTGGACCGAGGCCTCGATCGGTTCGGAAAACGCAACCGGGAGCTTGCCCTGCTCGCGCGCCCGGGCAGGCGATTGCACGTGTTGCAGCGCTGCCGCGCTTTGCGCGACAATGTCGCTGATCAGCACGTCAATCATGTTTCGCACGACGACCCGGCCCCAGAGGATGCGGTCGTTGCGCCACGTCTCGGATGAGGAACGCCCGCGGGCCTGCTCCAGGAGGGCGTTCGGCAGGTCCCTCAGTTCGTCCACCGTCAAGAACCTTACGCGCAGGGCGTCTTCGAGGTCGTGGGTGACCCAGGCGATCTGGTCGGAGGCGATGACGATCTGTGCTTCGATGGATGGCGCCTTTGCGGAGAAGTAGGTCGTCCGGATGCGCCTGGCTTCCTCCGCGTCCGAAATCTCCAGCGGGTAGGGAATTGCCGGGCGGTCGAAGAACGTCTCGTGCCGGAGGATCGCGTCCAAGGCGGGGACCGAAAGGTTGAGGCCGGAGAAATCGGCATAACGTTTTTCGAGCCTGGAGACGATCCTGTAGGACTGGAAGTTCTGCTCGAAGGCGCGTCCGCCCTCCGGTCTTCTCACGCCGAAACGGAATTCGAGCGCGTCGCCGAAGAGCCGGTCGAGCGCCTCTTCGCCGCGGTGGCCGAAGGGCGGGTGGCCGAGGTCGTGAGCGTAGGCGACCGCTTCGCACAGGTCCTCGTCAACGCCCAGGGCGCACGCGATGCTTCTCGCGATCTGCG
>JBBIMN010000103.1:0-7809 GCA_037444385.1 Acidobacteriota bacterium
CAGCATTCCCCGGCCACTCCTAATATCCATCGCGGGATTGGGGATTCTCTTCATTGCCCTTCGGGCGGATCGACCGGCTGGCGGTCATCCAGGTAGTTGCGGTAGCCCTTGGGGCCCGGGCTATCCACCAACTGGGCCAGTGTCACCGGGCGCAGGCCGCGCGCGGCGATTGCGTCCAGTATTGCAGGCAACGCGGTCACGGTCTGGCTTCGGTCGCCGCCGTGGAATGTGCTCGCCCCGTCGTGCAACAGGATAATGTCCCCTGGCTTCAGGTCTTCCAGAGTGCGTTTGACTATGGCCTCCGCGCCTGGGCACGTCCAATCTCGCGGCATGTTCGACCACTCGACCACGTCAAGATTCAGCCGGCGCGTCTTAAGAAACAAGCGCGGGTCGCGAAAACCGTGAGGCGGGCGGAACCAGCGGGGAGTTACGCCGGCGATCTCCTCGATCGCCCTGTCTCCTCTATCTGCGAGAGCATCGTCCCGCCGCGCTCTTTGATCATGTATGGATGCGTAAAGGTGTGGTTGCCGATTTCGTGGCCCTCTGAAGCGATGCGGCGAACCGCGCCGGGATAGGTGCGCGCGTTGACGCCGATTACGAAGAAGGTCGCCTTTACCCCACGCGCTTTCAGGATGTCGAGAACTTGCGAAGTGTAAGGCTCGTTCGGGCCGTCATCGAACGTGAGAGCGACGGCCTGGCCCCTCCTGTCCCCGTGGACAAGGACTGGCCCCCAAAGCGTGGAGCGCGGCGAAAGCGTGGCGTGAAAAATCGCCGCCGCGAAAAGGACTCCGAATCCGATGAAATGAAACCTTGTAACGCGCCTCATCCGTTCTCCCGAAACTGCTCCAAGCTAAGCCCGCAGCGCTTTATCATGCGGTACAGCTCCGCCCTCTGCTTGCCGGATTCGCGCGAGGCGCGGTAAATGTTTCCCCGGTGTTTGCTAAGCAGAGAGAGCAGGTAGCCCCGCTCGAACTCCATTTTAGCACGAGCGAATCCTCCTTGTCTCGCCCCCGGGGAACGCAGGTCCAGGGGAAGGTCCTGGACGCCAAAAGCCGGGCCTTTGAGGTAGAGGGCGGCCACGCGAAGCCGGTTCTGCAACTCCCGCACGTTCCCCGGCCACCGGTAACCCGCCATCATTCTGGCGGCTTCCGGTTCTATCCGCTCGAAAGGTTTTCCCATCTCGCGGCAGAAGTGGCGAAGGAAATAGCTCGCCAGGAGAAGAACGTCGTCCGGCCTTTCCCGCAAAGGCGGAACGCGAAGCTCGAAGACGTTTATCCGATAGTAGAAATCCTCCCGGATGCGCCCTTCGGCCATCTCTCGCGGGAGATCCTTCTGCGTGGCGTAGATGAAACGGACGTCGAGCGCCCTGATCCGCGTGTCGCCTACCCTTACGTATTCCAGCTCCTGCATCACCCGCAGAAGTTTGGCCTGGAACGGTGGCGCCAGTTCGCCGACCTCGTCCAGAAATAGCGTTCCGCCGTCCGCCTCCTCCAACAGGCCTGGCCGGTTCGCGACGGCGCCGGTGAAAGCGCCGCGAACGTGGCCGAAAAGTTCCGCCTCGAAAAGCGACTCGGCTATGGCCGCGCAGTTGACCACGACGAATGGCGCCGCGCTCCTTTGGCTTTGCGCGTGAATGTTGCGGGCCACTATCTCTTTGCCGGTGCCGGACTCGCCGTGAATAAGGACCGGGAGGTTGGTGCGCGCGACGACGGCCATCTGTTCGCGCAAGCGCCCCATCGCGGAGGATTCTCCGGCCAGCATTGTCCTGTCGAAGTCGGATACTTCAGGTGCTTCGCGCTCCTGTTGCCGCGCCAGAACGCCAGCGAGGCGGGATCGCGCCTCCTCCAGGGCCGCTGGCAGCGCCAGAAGGTCCGTCGCCCCGCTTCGAAGCAGCATGGCCCCCTCGCGGCGCCTCTCTTCGGGTATGGCCACCAGGATTGGCGCCGCCCTGGCCATGGCTCTCAGCCGCACAACGAGAGCTTCGGCCATCATCCTTTCCGCGCAAAGGTCCGTTAGAATAAGCCCCGCGCCGCCTTTTCTCAAAAACCGCAGCCCCTCTTCGCCGGAGCGGGCCCTTGACAGTTTGAAGCCGGAAGGCAGCGCCTCTTCAATCACGCTGGCGTCGTCATCGTTAGCAAAGATGACAAGGGCGGTTTTCAAGGAGGCGCCCCCGGCTCCGGCAAGCTGCCCAGTGTAAGCCGCTCAAACGCTACGGCCGGAGAAAGGTCCCAGACCATTATGGCTTCCCCGTGTTTGCGCGCCAGGCCGGGATGGCGCTCGCGCCTGGCGCCTACTCCGACAACCCGTTTCAACGCCTTGGCCGCGTTTCCCGAGATTTCGGCGGTTTGAATCGGCTCGCAAAGCGCCCCTTCGCGAACCACGAAACCCTCGGTGACGGGGAATCTGAAATGCCCGGCAGCCGCGTCACATCTGCCGCCGCCCAGGCGCGCAACGTAAAGCCCGAACTCCATCGCTCCGATCATCTCCTGAAGCCGCGTTTTGCCCGCGTGCACGCTCATGTGCCTTAGAAGCGGGAAGGGAAGCGTCCGGTACGAGCCCCTCCAGCCGGAGCCGGTCCTTTGCGCGCCAAGCCTGGCGGAGGTCTTGCGGTCCACCAGAAAAGCGCGAAGGACTCCCTCCTCGACCAGCGCCACCCTTTGCAATGACGCTCCCTCGTCATCAACAAGCGCTCCTGAAGGCGGCTCTTCACTCAAGGTGAGGGCCGGCGCGGCCACCTGCTTGCCGCGCGCGCCGGACAAAAAGGAGAGCCCTTGCGCGGCCAAGTCTCCTTCCAGAGCCACTCCCAGCGTTTCGTGGAGAAAGAGGCCGGCGGCTTGCTGGGACAGCACGGCGGGGAGATCCCCCACGGGCGCCGGGCGCGCTTCAAGCAGAAGACAGGCCGCCCGCGCCGCCTCGGCCGCCACGCCAGCCACCGCTGTCTCCGCGGGCCGGGCAACCTCTCCCAGGATTCGCGCCCCCTTTCGCGTCTTGTTCTCCTCGCGCGCGATGGCTTGAACGTAAACCGTCCAAGTGTGTTCCGCGCGGCGCGCCTTTCCGCCCTCCGAATCCAGCCGAAAGGAGACGACGGATTCCTCCTTGCATATGACGAGGACGCCGGCCACGCGAGCGTCAGCGCAGCGCGCGCCCTCCTTTGCCGCCGCGAGGGTGCCGTTGACGTCCCACTCTTCAAACGGCTCTCGCGTGTCGTCCTCGAAGGCGGAGGAGGCCGGCGCCCCCCCAGCGGGCGATTCCGTGCCGGTTTCGCCGTTGGCAAGCCTTCGCGCCTTGGCGCGAATCGCTTCAGCCGAAGACGGGCCGATGGCCGAGAAAAAACTCTTTCCACCCTTTTCAAGGTAGAGAGACAACCCATCGTCGGATGCGCTTCCGAAGGCCGTCTCTCCCGAAGGCTCGCTGGACGCGGTGGCCGACGTGGCCCTTTGCGAGAACAGCTCCGCGAAGTCGGCTCCAGACGACTGAAGTATCCAAAGCAGCTCCTCCGCCAGCGCCTCGTCAACCACGCTTCGCCCTTTCCTTGAGAGCGGCCCACACTCGTGACACTTGAGCGTTCAGCGCTTCAAAGCCGCCTCCGTTGTCAATAACGTAGCCGGCGAGCGGCCTCTTCCGCGCGTCGTCCCACTGAGAACCGATTCGCGCGCCAATCTCGGCGGCGCTCCAGCCTCGCGCGGCCAAACGCGCGCGCCTGGCGGGCTCCGGCGCGGTGACAAGAATCACGCAGTCGAATTCGCCTTGCGTGCCAGCTTCAAAGATAAGCGCCGCTTCAGTCACGACAATAACGGTTTGGGGCGACGTCCTTCTGATCTCCGCCAAAACCTCTCTGCGCCTCGCGACGATCATGGGATGGAGAACAGCGTCGAGGCCGCGCCTGAACGTTTCATCGTGAAAGGCCAGCGACGCGAGCGCGGCCCTGTCCACGCCACCGTCAGGGCCAAGAACCCGAGGGCCGAAAGCTCTGGCCACCGCGCTGGCGCCGGGCGCTCCGGGGGACAGAAGCTCCCGCGCGATCGCGTCAGCGTCGAGAACCACCGCGCCAAGGCGGGCAAACTCCGCGCAGGCCGCGCTCTTGCCGCTTCCGACCCCGCCCGTCAAACCGGCGTGCAACATCACGTCACCGCAAAAGACAAGATATTCACCACACCCAAATTCCGCGATGGAAGTGGGATGCCTTCGGCGACGGTTGTGCTGCGCCGAAAGAGAAAACCTTTATTGCCTGACTGGGAGGGCCATTCCCTCCCCCTCCGCTGGCAAAGCCAGCCGGAGGGACCCCCGCCCTTGGGTGCCCTCTTCGCCTTCGGCTCGATGGCTCCCCAATCCCTTTTGGGTGAACGGCCATTTTGGCTAAACGACGTGCTCATCGGCATTTGGGGGCACCGTTGCAGTTCCATCGCGGGATTGGGGCCACAGAGGCACAAAGGACGCACAAGCGCGAAGTATGAACCATGAATGATGAAGTGTGGCACTTCATTTTCTTCAAAGAACGAAAAGCACCTCCCTTCATGCTTCAGCCTTCATGCTTCATCCTCGTCTCTCCGTTCGCGCCTTGAGCGTGTTCGACATCAGCATGGCGATCGTCAAGGGGCCTACGCCTCCGGGAACCGGCGTATACCAGGAAGCCTTTTCCCACATAGCCGTAGGCAGGACGTCTCCAACGAGGGTTGACCCTTTCTCCAGCACCTGGTTCACCCGGCCCTCGTCGCCGCCGAACAGGCGGGCCGCCTCATCCAGGTTGCTCACGCGGTTTATCCCCACGTCAACGACAACGGCTCCGGGCTTTATAAAATCCCCGGTGACAAAAGCCGGGCGCCCTATGGCGGCAACCAGAATGTCGGCCTCGCGGCATACCTCAGGAAGTCCTGTGGTGCGCGAATGGCAGATCGTCACGGTCGCGTGTTCTCGCAAAAGCAGCATCGCCACGGGCTTTCCAACGATATGAGACCGGCCTATCACGACCGCGCGCTTTCCCTTCATGGCCACATCGTACCGCCTTAGAAGCTCGATTATGCCCGCTGGAGTGCAAGGCACGAATCCAGGGCGGTCAAGGACGAGGTTGCCGGCGTTGGCTGGATGAAAACCGTCCACGTCCTTTGAAGGATCAATGGCGCAAAGAACGGCCATCGAATCCACATGAGGAGGAAGAGGAAGCTGTATGAGGATGCCGTCAATTGCCGGATTCAAGTTGAGGCCACGGACGATGTCCAACAGCTCCTCGGTGGTCGCGGACTGGGGCCGCTCAATGCGCTCGGAGTGGAACCCAAGGTTCGCGCAGGCGCGGACCTTCGACCCTACGTAGACTTTGCTGGCGGAATTTTCACCCACCAGCACCGCGGCCAGGCCTGGCGGGCGTTGGCGCGACGCGGCCAGGCGCCCGGCTTTTTCTTTCAACTCGGCCAGGATTTTCTCGGCCGTCACTTTTCCGTCAAGAACGCGCGCGCTCATCTCCCCTTCCTCTCCCAAATTCCTCAATGAAAATTTCGTCCTTGCGGCCAAGATCTCGTCTTACGCCAAGATGCAGCGAGGCCGAAGCCCTGGGCCATCCCGCTCGCGCTTCCCTCCAGGGTTGGCTTTGCCAGGCCGCCAGGCCGCCTGCCCGCCGCCTGTCTGCGTGCACCGCACAGGCAGGCGTCGCGTGGCAGCGCGGCGCAGGAGGGAGCGCTGGGCGGGAGGGGAAGCCCCGCCCGCCAAAAATCCCCCCGCCATTGGACGCCCTCTTTGGCTCGAAAGCCCCTAATCCCTTATCAGGTGAAAAACCATCTGGCCCGAACGAAATATTCACCAACATACGCGGGGCTCCTCCGGCCTTTCAGCCACGGGATCAGCGCTTTTCCTTACTGAACTTCGCCCTGTAAGGGAATTGAAGTTCGTACTGGTTCTGGCCCACCGCGATATTCGGCAGCACCAGCGTCATGCGGCGAGCGGCCATGGTATCATCATACTCGAAAAAGAGCAGGCGCTCTATCCACTGGCCGGCCGGCAGGAAGAGCGGCTTCAGAAACAGGGCCTTTCCCAAAACGGCAAGGCGGACGTCGCCGTCCTCAAGCTTGTAAAATGTCTCGTAGACCGCGGATTCGTCCTTGGCGATGCAGCTTTCCATGATGGAGTTCGTCGGCAGAAACTCGAGCGTCTGGCCCTTGCTCAGATTCTCTATGCGCACTTTGAAGAAGAAGTAGTTCATCTCCTTCGGAATATCGTAGAACGGGTTTTTGAGGCCGCGCTCCTGGAAGTACCGCCCCATGTCGGAGAGGAAGAGCGGCTCGATGGTTGCGTCTATCTGCTCGTTCCTGAAGTGATACCCCAGGCCACGCACTTCAAGTCCCCTGGGAATTTTCTTGGGCGGGTTGGGGGTGAAGCCGTCAAGGATGACCAGCGTCTGCCTCCCTGCCAGAGTGACCGCGGCCAGAAGGCCGATCGCAACGAAAAGGTGAAAGCGTCGTGAGCGCAAGGCATCCTCCATTGGCGAAGTTTAGGCCGAAAAGAGGGCTTGGCGCAAGCCGGGTCAGTTTATAAGACCGCTTCTACGAAACGCCTTCTTTACACTGGCCCCTGAACCCTAAACCCGCGGCGCGTGCTAAACTGATTGCATGGGGAGCGAGACGGGCGGTCTTCGCGTCTTCCTGCCTTCAAGCATCTACCCGCTGTTAGAGCCGGGCGCCAGGCCCTTTGCGCGCAGGCGCGGCGTTGTGCTCTTCTGCGACGTCGCCGGTTTTACGCCGATGACCGAGGCCCTCTCCGTCATGGGGCGCGAAGGTTCCGAAACGCTCACGCGCATTCTCAACGGCTACTTCACCCGCATGATAGGCATCCTTGAGGCGGACGGCGGGGACGTTCTTCGCTTCGGCGGCGATGCGATGACCGTTTTCTTTCCGGGCGACGGCGGCCAAAGGGCGGCATCGGCGGCGCTCGAGATGATGGCCGCCATGGAGGAGTTCAGCGGCATCAAGACCGCCGCCGGGACATTCTCTCTCTCGATGAAAATCGGCGCGGCTTGGGGCGGCGTGCTTCTTGGCGTCGTGGGAGCAGAGGGAACTCCACGCGATTATTACGCCGCCGGTAAACCGCTCGATGACGCCGCCGAGGCGGAGCACCACGCGAGCCCCGGCCTCGTGGTTCTTCACCCCTCTTTTGCGCAGGCGGGTCACGAAGGATGGAGGACCACGAAGACGGATAGCGGTTTCTCTCTTCTTCGCGAAGCGCCGGAAGCGCCGCCTCCTTTGCCGCCACCGGCGCCTCCTTCGGACGAAGCGCTGCGCTCTTTCACTCCCCCCCACTTGGCCGAACTTGCCGGAGCGGGCACCATTGGCGAACATCGCGGCGCGGCGGTGGCATTCGTCTCCATCGCCGGGCTTGCCTGGGACGACCCTCAAGTCCATGGCCGTGTGGATGCAATATTCGCGATCGCTGAAGGCGCGGCAAGGCGGTACGGCGGAACGCTCAACAAGCTGGACATGGGAGACAAAGGGGCGAAGGTGCTTCTGTTGTTCGGCGCGCCGCGCGCGTGCGAGGCGCGCGAGGAGATGGCCGCTCGCTGCGTCCTCGATATCTTGCGTGACGCCAAGGCCCTTCCGGGCCTCGCTCTGAAAGCCGGCATCACCTCCGCGCCGCTTTTCTCCGGCCCCGTAGGCGCTCCGTCGCGGCGCGAGTTCACCGTGATGGGCGACGGGGTCAACCTGGCGGCAAGGCTCATGGCGGCGGCTGCGCCGGGCAGCGCCTTGGTTTCCAAGGCCGTCGCCGAAGCGGCCTCGGCGGCGCTTCAATTCAAGGCGCTCGACCCGATCCGGGTGAAGGGCAAGGCCG
>JBBIMN010000104.1:0-2592 GCA_037444385.1 Acidobacteriota bacterium
GCCCCATCCCTGGCCCTCCGGTTAACCCTATCCCTTCTCTTCATCCGCTCCAAGGAAGAGACCTAGACCGAAGTGTGCGGAATGCCCGAGAATGACCGGACCTTGAACCGGCAGAGGGAAGACGATGCGGAAAGCCCCCGCGGCAAGCCGTCCACCGTTGTCCCCTCGTTTCCTTCTGAACCGCTTGAATTGGATCGGCCTGAGGCGGTGCGCCCCTATCCGGTGCTCGGGGTTGAGTGCCTCGATCAAAGATGGCGCCGGGATTTCTGGCCGCCGCGCTCGGAGCCGGCCGATCTCCTCGATGAGTACTTGTCGCGCGAAGGCGCGCTCGTTCTGTTGCCCTAGGAGGTCTTGCGAGTCCCGTTTCCGGCCTGATTCCTTGGCGTGCCGGGTCGCCACGAATGGCGTGGCCGACTCCCAGATCCGGGACGGCCCCAAGAGATTCTCTGCCGCGAGGGCTTCCGTCTGTCCCAAGGCCATCAGCACCAGGTTCAGCGGCTCGCCCTCGTCGTGCTTGAGCTTCAGCATGCGGTCCAGGGCTTTGACCTCGGACGGCCCAAAACCCATAGCGGCAAAGATGGTCAGGTGGTCAATGCGGCCGTCGCCGTCCTCGTCGGTTGGGAGATAGTAGGCATGTTCGTGCAAGAGGAGGGGCTTCCCTGCTTCGTCTTTACCGGAAAAAACTTCAGACCGAGGAAGCGGTAGGGCGATTGAGGATGCAACGCGCCGCTGACGGCCCTCTTCCACGCGGCGGAAGCAACCCATGGCGGTGATGCGGGCAGTCTCGGCGATAGGGAGCGTCTCCTCGATGAGTGGAAGCACCGTTCCATCCACGGCGAAGCGGGCCACCGTGGGGCGCCTGCGATGACGCGAGAGGGGCGGTTTGACCGGTTTGACAGCGAAGCAGTCCTTTCGGCGCAGGTACGTCTCCAGTTTGGAGCCAGGAGGGTCGGACCATTTCTTGTCGTGCAGTTCCAAGGTTTCCAAGCAGAGGTGCCAGTCGGGGGCGTAGACGGGCGTCACGATCTGCCGCTTGGCTTTACCTCTCCCCTCGGTGTGGGCCAGCTTGGGGGTGTAATCGTTGGCGAAGGCACTTTGGGGATCCGGGCATAAGACCGCCACGGCTTCCATGTCCAAGTTTGGGGCCTGGCGTGGACCCCCTTGCGGTGCGCAGTTGATCCGTGGCAGGGCTTCGGAGGCTTCTTCGTCGGACGGCACATTCACCTCGACCCAGCTTTCGGCGCGCCCGAGGAAGCCCAGGTTTTCGGTGATGGCCTCCAAGGCAAGCCGTTCCTCCCGCCCAAGGTGCCCGTCAGGCCACAGGACCAAAAGGGGCGTGTCCTTCTCCACCGCAACCCACGCGTCGAAAACGAGGGTCTTGTCACCGGGACCTTTCTTGAACCATGGCATGAAGTGGCGCGCATGGCCCAAAGAAGCCGGTGGCAGATGGAAACAGGGAGGGGCGGCGAGCGATCTCAATAGATTCTCGACCACTTCTGGCGGACAGGACGGGGCGCCGTCCAGCTTCCGCTTCCATGTGGCCACCATGGCCCGGAGCAACCTCCACGGCGACGGCGGCCATTCGGGCGCGGCCTCGTTCACGTGCCTTCCCCACGGTGTCGCGTGGAAGCGCCCCGTGAGGAACCGGATGGAGAGGGCAATCATTCGTTGTCCTCCTCGGCCTCCGCGTCCTGCTCCTCTACATTCTTTGCCTTCTTCTTGCCAGGTTTCCACTCAACCAGGGTCACGGGCGGGTCAGCGAACAGGGGCTTGCATTTGCCGATCAGGGCCGCGCATTCCGCCAGCAAGTCAAGCTCCGCCGGTACGGAGAAGCCCCCGGGTTTTGCGACCATGAGTTCGCCTTTCACTTCGAGGTCGCAAGCGGTGCGAAGGCGAAGCCCGGTGGAAAGGAAACGGCGAACCTTGAAGAGGGCTAGGGCGATGAGGAGCTTCGTCGCATCATCGCCGAGGCCATACCCTCTCAGGAGCGCCAAGTCCAGGTTAAAGTAGGCCGTGATCTTGCCGGCGGTGAATTCCGTCCGGTGGAAGGGTACATTGCCAAAACCTTGCTTTGTCTCTCCGCTCGGATTCACGCGGTCGTTTTTAACACCGCCGCTCTCGGCCACCCGCAGGTCCCTGGCCTCAATGAAACCCGATAGCAGGCGAGTCAAACGCAACCGGCCACCCGCCAGCTCCTTCTTCGCCAGAAAAACGCCGTGCAAAACCGCGTTGGCGTCATACTTGAAAACAAGATTGGCGAGGTCTGAAATCTTGACAGGACCTGTTTCGAGGCCGGCAGCATCTTTCTTTAGGAGTTCGAATACAGACCTGTCTTCGCCTTCCAAGATGTACGGCGAATTGATGCGGTGCGCTTCGAGAACGGAATTGGTGAGCTTCTTCCCATCAGGGAGCTTAACCAGGATGTAGGGCAATCCGCAGAGGCTGGCCACCAGATCGTCGCCCGGTTCGTTCCAGCAGGCCATCTCCATACGGTTGGCCACCGACTGAGCAGATTCGACGAGAAGCATCTCAGTCCCGTCGGGCAAGGTATAGCGGGCCGGTCCCAGGTCGGCGAAGCCGGTGGGCTGGAAG
>JBBIMN010000104.1:2602-7768 GCA_037444385.1 Acidobacteriota bacterium
AGCGGTCACCCTGGAGCGGCTTGAGTTCGGCTTCGAGAAGCAAGCGCGGAGCATCGTTCAACTTCGTGAAATCGATCACCATGAATTCCTCCTCTGTCCGTTAGCCAATGGCTTCTTCGTCCATGGTCTCGGGCCGCGAGACCAGATTCACCAGGTACCTCACCTCGCTCTTTGAAACCGGTATCAGCAACGCGGCGGCGAGGCGGCTCGGGCTGACTGCGCCGATCGCGCCATCCCATTCGTCGTCGCGGGAAGTGCCCCTGGCATGGGGCATGGGATCTAGGCCACTCGCTCGCAGGCGTCGCGCCGCGACGGCGCAGGCTTCGGGGATTCGGCCGGCGCGAAGGAGCGCGAGCACGCGAGCCTCGGGCTTCACCTGGACTTGTCCGGTTCGCGTCTCCATCCCGTGAGGAAGGAACAGGAGCCGAAGCAGGGCGAACGCTCGTGGCAGCGGCGGGGCATCGACCTGCGGGCGCCGCAGCGGCGGATACGGTTTGGAATGGTCTATCAGGATCATCCCCCAAAGCAGTTCAGCGATGCGATCGTCATCGGCCTCGCCATGAATGAACGCCGAAATCGCCGCGAGCGTCGCGGCCCGGTGGAACGATAGGGGCAAGCCGGTGCACCCCAAGCGTTTGCCGTCGAGAAGACGGCGCTCCAACACGGCCGAAAGGTTGGCCGCGAGGTCCCCGCCGGTCCAGACCACCGCGTTGCCCGCATCCGTCCATTTGGCGGTAGAACCACCCTCTTTCTTGGTCCACGCCCTTGCTGGCTCAAGGTTTGAGCGCAATGGTTCGACCTTCCGTTCCCTATCCCATAGCCCTGAGAGGGCCAGGGCGATTTCGAACTCGGCCGACTGATCATCAGCGGCGCCCAGCCAGCCGGGAGACAGGCCGCAGAGGGGACGGAGATATTTGTCCTTTCGGAACTTCTCGCCAGTGGACAGCTCGCGCTCGGACTGGCCCAGCGCGCAGAGGATCTCGCCAAAGCGCGATGGACCGCCATACTGGCAGAAGTCGAAGATCGCCGATTCGATCCTTCGCAAGGCCGAACTGAATCTGGGTGGTGCCTTGTCATCGGAGGCCGCCCGCCGGAAGCGGTCCAGCCAAGGGTCAATCTCGCGAATCAAGTCCACACCGGGACGAGCCTGGACATCGAAACGGCCGAGGGCGGTGGCGAGGTACGCTTTTCCGTTCCGCTGTAGAAAACCGTAACGAGTGAATCCATTAATGCCTCGATCTACCCCCAGGGATGCCAGGGCACGGGCAAGCTGCACGCCGGATGCCGCCTGCCGTCCCGACGCCTCTGCCCGCCCTTCGGCAAGGACTTCCGTCAATTCGCTAAGACCGGCGAAACGGCTCCAGAGAGGCAGCCACATCTCCCCGCGCGCAGCACTCGAGTCCTTGCTGGCATCCATGGCTCTGCCGACCGATGCGGCGTAAACCGTAAACGGGAACGCCCCTTTCGCGGGCCCTGAAGTGACGTATTTGCGGCTTACAGAACCCCCGAACAGTAGCCCTCCTTCCACCATCAAGATGAAATCAAGGGGGTTCGTGAGAGAGTCGCCCTCGAAGCCCTGCGTGCCGTTTGGGCCGCCGATTTGACCTGGTGACAGTTGGCCGACGGATGTCGCGACCAGTTTCGCCGTGCCTCTATTCAAGATAGCTTGTTCGGCCCATCCCTCGCGTTCATTAGGCGGAAGAGCCATAAACTGGAGTACATTGCCCAGATAGTTGGCCGAGAACTCAAGGCGCCCGTCGCAACCTCCCGACCCAAAGAGCGGAGCAGAAGAGAAGCCATCTGGTTGGATCGCCAGGCATGCATCCAACCATCGCACCACGTCATCTGGAAATGTGCCGCGAACCCTGAAAAGGATGCTCTCCTTTATTTCCTTTACCTTTTGGAAGGCCTGTCTAAGCTGCTCGGCTTCGGCACCGGAGAATGCGCCCTGCCCCTTCTTGGAGGCCTCTTTTGTCTTTCGCAGTTCCTTCTCGTCGGCGCGCGCTGTCTTGAACTCGACGAGGATTCGCACTTTGTCAATTTCATTGACCGCGCCCTTGAGTGAAGAGAGCCTTGGCGAATTCGATTTCCGCAATCGGTCAATGAATTCCATGCTCCTACCTGTGTCGGTGAGGAACCCACCGTCGCCATTCCAGGGGGCAAAGACGGGGGTTGGCTTGTATTCGTCCAGAAAGAAGCCGAGAAGCGCCTGTTCGTCAAGGCTTGACCGCAGGACGAAGACCCCGTCACGCCAACAACCCTTTGCCTCAGGGTCCCTCTGCTCGGCCACCAACCGCAGAATGCCGAGGGCCTTGAGGTAGCTCATCAGCGGTTCAGGTGTGCAGCCAGGAAGAGTGATCTCGGACATCACCGGACCTCCTTATCGTCGCTGGCGCGCCAGTCGGCGACACGCATGAGCGCCTCCAGGAACGCAAGGCGGAATGGACCGAGCTCGGGCGAATCTCGCAGGGCCAGCATCCGCGCGAGCCAGCTCGGCCCCGTGGCATCGTCTTCGCCCAGCATCATGTATGACAGGCTTAGTTTGCTGGCGGGCATGGTGACGCCGCCACCAAGAGCCGTTTCGGGGAGTTCGTCGCCATCCCGGATACCTCGGGCAAAGAGCAGTTCGGGGTTCTCACGGGAGGCCTTTTCTTGGGGCATCGAGCGAATCGAGAGCCTGACCTTGCCGTGGTGTGCCGCCGCCAGGTAGGCGGAGAGGGCCGGTTGGCCGTTCGCCAACATGGCCAAGGCCGACGCCAGTTCGTGCCGAAAGGCGGGGCGGTTGTACTTCTTCATCCTGCCCGCGGCCTTGGCCCAGACGCCGGGAGGTGCGCCGTCAGGCATGGCTCCCTGAAAGACGGCATGCGCCTTCCCGGCATCGTGCCACCGCGCAGATAGGCCGAAGGCGCTCACCCAAGGCTGCGATTCCAGCGCCAGCGCCGATACCAACCGTTCCGCTTCGGCAACGACCGCATCGGTATGACCTGCCACGGAGACCCAGGCCTGACTTTCAGAACGACGGTCATCATTATAGCCCGGGTCTTTCGATTCGCCCTTCAGCACCGCAACGGGCGTCTTATTCTTTGGACTCCACCCGAGTTCCGGGTCGTAGCCCCCCTCCGAGGCCGCGAGCATCAAGATGAGCCCGGGGTACACCGCTCGCGGCTTTTCCCAATGACTTTCAAGGTAATCCCACCGCCATGCGGCATGCTTCTTGAGGTCGAGGCCGGCAATGGGAATGGAGCAGAGTTCTTGCCGTGCGGGCCCAGGGTCATCTTCGGCCGGCCCTTCTTTCGGATCCACGTCTCGCCAAAAGACCTGGACATGGTGTTCGTCGGATTCGCGGATGAAACGCGACACATCGATATCCGCTCCCGCCAGATCGGGCGTGGTGTCGAAAAGCTCAGTCATGTCCTTGCGGCGAATCACGTGGGAGTATGTCATCGGATCGCTCACTGCCGGCAGTCCCGCCGGCGCAGCATCGGCGAGACCCTCTAGCAGGCCTTCCGAGGCGTGAAGTTCGCTGGCGGTGTAGGGTGCCAGCTTCTTCTCGTCGCCGAAGCCCGCCGGGGCGATCCAGATAACCCGCGCTTCCTTGGTCCCGTTGAACTCGCCCTTTCGATTGCAGCGGCCAAAGCGTTGCACCAAAGAAGACCACGGAGCCAAATCCGTAATCAGCACGCGCGCAGAGACATCCACGCCCGCCTCAACCACTTGGGTGGAAACGCCAATGGTGCCCTCAGGTCCGGGGTCCGCAAGCAAGCGCCTAAGGGCGCGGTCCCGGTCTTCCTGGCGGAAGCGGGAATGCAGGAGCACCAAATTGGCGCGAGGCCTGTTCTTTCGCAAGGCAGCATAGACCTGCTGGGCGCGTTTCACGGTATTGACCACCAGGAGGGTGCGCGTTCCAGGGGCGTGCTCCTGGAGGGCCAGATCGGCCTCGGCCTTCCCGTCATCGGAGACATTAAAGGCCGCTTTCGCGACCGGTTTCACCGCCTCTAATCTCTCTTTGGCTTGTTGCCTGTCGCCCTCCGAAATGGCGAGGGTCACCGGTGCATCCTTCTCTTTCTCAAAATCAACGGTCTGGAGCCACTCCTCCCGCGTCGTGGCGCTCATCCAAAGGGATCGCACCGGGAGCACGGTGCCGGCATTTCGGCGAAAGGCTTGAAGCTGAGCCGTAGTCGCCAAACCGCTCCCCATGAGTTGCACCTCGTCCATCACCCACAAGCAGTCGTTATTGAGCAACCCGAATTGGAGCGGCCACCGGAACCGGCTCATGGCGTAGCCTCGGTTGAGGGCGCGCGACAGGAGCATATCTTGGGTGCCGATCAGAATCTGGTCACGGTCGGGCCAGCGGTCCCAATCCCTTTCCAGATCGCCGCCCATGAGGACATGAACAGCTACTTTTCCGGCGGGATGATCTTCTGGCGCGCCTTCGGCGAGCAAGTGAAGGTTGGCCAGCCAGGACCTGGCGCATTCGCGGGTTTGTTCGACCAGGACGCGCATCGGAAGGCAATAGATGAGCCGGGGCGGCGTTTCGAGATCGGGCTCCATGGCCCGCTCTCCATCGCGCCAGCCCCGCCTCCATAACCACGCCAGGATGACGGCCGCTGTTTTTCCTAATCCAGTATTAACATCCAGCACCTGCGGCCAAGTCTCAAGAGCCAGTCTTTCCTGATATGGGAATGGCCCTCTCTCAGGCAGGCCGGGACCCCAGCCCATCGCACGGTTGAAAAAGCCCTTGTAAGGAGCACTCGCCGAATTCATTGGGTTCGTCCTTTCCAACTATAGCAAATCACCAGTGCTGTCTGAGTCCTCTCCATCAATCCCACCAGGCCACCGTACGAGAGACGCGCCGGAAACCAGGGCCCCTGGGCGTGTGTGCGTAAAGCGGCATGAGGCTCTCCCCTCCTCCGGCATGACGTGAATGGGGCAAGTGTACCCCCTTCTCGCGCGAGGTTCTACAAGGGAATTTAGGGCGGGCGAGTGCAGCCAGCGTTCACTTGGGGGAGGCGAGACGCGATTAAGCGAGACGCGAGAGGCGAAGAGATATGAATGAAGGCCGATGGTGCCGCGGCCGGGGGCGGTCATACCGTGGCTCCCTTCGCCTTCAGGCCGCCGCGGGCTCCGCCCGGCGCCGGAGCTTCGAGGCCGATGGACCGCGAGAGT
>JBBIMN010000105.1:0-7718 GCA_037444385.1 Acidobacteriota bacterium
CCGGGGGGTGGGCCGCGCGCCGCAGTGCCAGAGGAGCCGCTCTTCTCGGAACCGCCGGGTGTAGCCGAGTTGGACGTGGAGCAGGCTCCCATCGAGATGGCGCCACTGGAAGAGGCTCAGGTAGATTTCGCGAGAACGGGTGATTTTGCGACGCCCGCTGAAAAGCCCGAGACAAGCGATGTGCTTTCGGTGGCAGAGGTCCATTCCGATCTGCCGGAGATGCCCAATGAAAGCGAGCCACGGGCTGTTCTTGAATCGCTGGAGGAGTCCGGGCCCGAAGAGGTGGTGACGCGGATGGTGCCAACGCCAACTCCCGCCGAAGAGGGCATGGGCGGCCTGAACACGACGACGCTCGCCGAACTGTACTCGAAGCAGGGCTTTCCCGAAAAAGCCATTGAAATCTACCAGAGAATTCTGCTTGGAGACCCGGACCGGGAAGACATCAAGCGGCGCGTGCGCGAGCTGATGCGGCGCCTTGACGGGGATGCCCCGGAGATGCCGGAGGTCCGCCAGGAGGACGTCCGCATGGCGCTTCGGCAGAGGAGGGTTCGGGTTCTTGAAGGGTGGCTGCGGAGGGTACGCAATGAGCGGCATGTTTGACAAGATTTTTCAGCGCCTTGAAAATGCGCTCCCTGGATTTCGCGCCGCCGCCGTCGTCGGAAGCGACGGGATTGAGATCGAGGCATGGGTTCGCTCTGAACTGCCGCACGAGGTGCTCAGCGCCGAACTAAACGGCCTGCTCAGGAACCTCGACCGGCTTCAGTCCGAGGCCGGCATAGGCGGCCTTGAAGAGGTTGTCATCAGGACCAGCGGGGAGAACCTTCTGATGCTTCGGCTCTCCCCCGAATTGTTTGTCCTCGTCATTACCGGCGTAGATCAGCCCACGGGCAAGGCCCGTTACGAGATTCAACGGCTGGCTCAAGCCTTCATGACTCAACTCGCGTAGCGATCAAGGAGACTCAACAAATGGGCGTCATCAATACAAACGACATTCGCAAGAACACCAAACTGCTCATTGACGGCCAGGCCTACGTCGTCGTTGACGTGGACCACGTCAAGCCAGGGAAAGGTTCCGCCTTCGCCCGCGCCAAGGTAAAGAGCCTTCGCACCGGTCAGGTCCTGGAAAAGACCTACAAGGCCGGCGACAAGGTCGAGACGGCGGAGACTCAGGAAAGAAAGATGCAGTTTCTCTACCGCGACGCCGATGGCTTCCATTTCATGGACCAGCAGACCTATGACCAGACGATGATCTCGGCTGAAGTGGTTGGAGACTCGGCGCTCTACCTTCCAGACAACACCGAAGTGAACGTCCTGTTCCACGGTGAGGAGGCGCTTGGTATCGAGCTTCCTAATTTCATACTGGTCAAGATAGTCGAGTGCGACCCGGGCTTCAAGGGCGACACCGTCACTGGCGGTAAGCCGGCCAAATGCTCGACCGGATGCGTGGCCAACGTGCCGTTTCACCTTAACGTCGGCGACACCATCATGGTTGACACCCGAAGCGGCGCCTACTTGAAGAAGATGTAGCTGATTTTCCCCTTTGTGGTGGCTGATAAGTTCACAAGTGAACGAGACCTCTTAACAATCTAACTGCCTACTGAATCTTCCCCTGCGCCGGACTTGACGCCGAGGCGTACCGCCTTGGCGCCATGCGGCCCGAAAGCCGCGCCAGGCGGCCGGCCTCGACGGCCTTGCGCATCGCCAGGGCCATCGCCGCCGGGTCGAAAGCCTCCGCCACGCCCGTGTTCATCAAGACTCCGTCGGCGCCAAGCTCCATTGCCACGCATGCGTCGCTTGCGGTTCCCACGCCCGCGTCGAGAATCAACGGCAGCGAGATGAACTCCCGAATCAATTCGATCGCGTGGCGGTTCTGGAGCCCGAGGCCAGAGCCTATCGGCGCGCCCAGCGGCATGATCGCGCTCGCGCCAGCGTCAACGAGCTTCTTCGCGTTCACCAGGTCGTCGTTCGTGTAGGGGAGGACGATAAAGCCCTCCTGCACGAGAACCTTCGTCGCCTCCAAAAGCCCCTCGTTATCTGGGAAGAGCGTCTTCTGGTCGCCGATCACCTCCAGCTTCACCCACTCCGACAGGCCGGCCTCTCGGCCCAACCGCGCCGTGCGTACGGCCTCCCGCGCCGTGAAACAGCCGGCGGTGTTCGGAAGCAGAAAATATTTCTTGGCGTCAATGGCGTCCAGCAGGGAAGGCTTGTTGCGGTCCAACTCCACGCGCCTGACCGCCACCGTTATGACTTCGGCGCCGGAGGCATCGAGCGCCCGCGCCATCGTCCCGTTGTCCTTGTACTTTCCCGTTCCCAGAAAAAGCCTTGACTGAAACTTTCGGCCCGCGATGATAAGATCGTCTTCCATCAACCTCTCCTTTGTCTTTGCGCCGCCGTGCCCTGGTTCACGCCAAGGCCAGGCCGAAGGCGGAATGATACCACGTCATGGTGGCGGATGCGCTTACTTGGTGGCTTCGCGGTTGGCTATCCCTTGAGCGTCAGGACGGGACAAGTGGCCTTGCGCACGACGCGCTCCGCCGTCGAGCCGAGAAGCGTCCTTGAGAAGCCGGTCCTGCCGTGCGTGCCCATCACGATCAGTCCGGCCTTGATCTCCTGGGCCGTTCTGACGATTTCGTCCGAAGCGCGCCCACGCGATACTATCACGCTGGTCTGCCCCTGCAGCCCAAGCTTGGCCGCGGTTTCCTCCATGGCGGCCTTGGCCCTGCCGAGAAGAGAATCCTCGACCTCGGTAAGGGTCATCGGCCCGAACGAAAAGTCCGAAGGGGCTACGATCGGCTCGACCACGTGGATCAAAGCCAGCTTTCCCTGGCACTCCCGGCAGATATCAGCCGCGTACCTCAGTGCGTTCATCGAAACTTCCGAAAAGTCCACCGGGCAAAGAATGATTTCCCAACGAGGCATGGCAATCACCTCCCATGCAAATTGTAATGCCGAAAAAAACATTGTGCCAGTCGGGGCAGAGGATAGATGGGGGATGAGAGATGAGGGAATTGGATGGCCTATGCTGGACAGCCTGCAATCTTGCTCGTCATCAGCATGACCTTGTCCGCCCTCAGAATGATTTTGCCCCTTCGCCGTTCATCTAACTGATTGGTTATTGCTACTTCAGCCGCGTTTGTTTTGAAACCGCGCCGTTTCGAGGTTATACTGGCCGGCACGGGAAGGGCGGGCCCTTTTCCGCCTGGCGCTCCCGCCTTCGCCACAAGGGAGAATTGATGGGCGAGCAAACGGTTGGGCGGTTCAATCTTCAGGCTGAAAAGCGCGTCCTGAAAAACGGCCTTTGCGTGCTGATCCACGAGGACCACAGGCTGCCGCAGGTGGCGGTGAACCTCTGGTATCACGTGGGAAGCAAGGACGAGGAGCGGGGGCGCACCGGGTTCGCCCACCTTTTCGAGCACATGATGTTTCAAGGCTCGGAGCATTACCCCGAAGATTTCTTTCGCCCGCTTGAAGAAATAGGGGCGAGGCTCAACGGCTCGACCTCGGAGGACCGCACCAATTATTGGGAGGTCGCCCCATCGGCTTACCTGGAGCGGGCGCTCTGGCTCGAGTCGGACCGCATGGGGTGGCTCTTGCCGGCGCTTACCCAGGCGAAGCTGGACAACCAGCGCGACGTGGTGAAGAACGAGCGGCGGGAGACGCTCGAGAACGAACCTTACGGAATCGCGGAGGAGCTTCTGCCGCCGATTCTCTATCCCAAGGGCCACCCTTACGATCATCCCATCATCGGCTCCGTCGAGGACCTGGACCACGCCTCCCTGGAAGACATCGGCGCCTTCTTCCGCCGGTTTTACACTCCGCGCAACGCGTCGCTTTGCATCGCCGGGAACATCAAGGCCGATGAGGCGTTCGCTTTGGCTGAGTCCTACTTTGGCCCGATCCCGGAGGGGCCGGTCATCCCGCCGGTTCAGCCGTGCATTCCAAGGCTCGCGCGGTGCGCGCGGGTCAGGGCCGATGACCGCGTACAGCTTCCGAGGTTCTACCTCTGCTGGCCGACGCCGCAGCAGTTCACGAACGAGAACGCCGCCCTTTCGATCCTCGGTGCCGTTCTGACTTCGGGCAAAGATTCGCGGCTGGTGAAGAGGCTCCAGGTGGACGAGGATTTGGCCCAATCGGTGTCGGGCTACCAGTCGAGCGGAGAAGTCTGCAGCGCATTCAACTTGATCATTACGGCGCAGCCGGGCGTGGAGCTTGGACGGATAGAGGAGATCGTCTGGGGGGAGCTTGCCAAATTGCAAAGCGGCGGCCCTTTGCCCGAAGAGGTCCATGCGGCGGTCGCCGGACTGAAGACCCGCGTCGTTAGAAGGCTTCAGTCCGTCGGAGGCTTTGGAGGCGTGAGCGACATCCTCAACCATTACCAGACGTTCCTGGGGCGCCCCAACGCTCTCGCGGAGGAGATCTCCAGGTATGAGGCGGCCACGCCTGACGCCGTGCGCGAAGCGGCGCGGCTGTACCTCGACCCTGGCGCCTACGGTTTTCTGGAGATAACGCCGAAGGAGGAACGGGCAATCGTGGCGCCGAGCAGGCTCGGTTTGCCCGCGGGCGGCCAGGAAGGCATCTTCGGCCTTGGGGAACCCCAACGGTTCGAACTGGGTTCAAAGGCCGTCTTGTGGGTGCTGCCGCAGAAAGGGCTTCCCTACGTGACCATTCAGGCTGTCACGAGGGCCGGGGCGGCATTCGATCCGGCCTCGCTTCCGGGGCTGGCCGATTTAACAGGCGACCTTCTGGACGAGGGCGCGGCCGGCCTTGACGCGCTGGCGATGGCGAAAAGGATCAAGGGAGTGGCTTCTTCGCTGATGACCGACGTCGGGCGCGAGCAGGCGTCGTTCACGATGGGCCTTTTGAGCGAGCACTTCGCGGAGGGCTTCGGCATCATGGCCGATGTCCTTCTGCGGCCCGCGCTTGGCGATGGCGACCTTGGCAGGCTGTGCAAGGCGCACGCCGCCGACCTTGCAAGCGACCTCGACGACGCCGGCGAGCTTGGAAACCGGGCCTTGAGAGCGGTGCTCTTCGGCGAACGGGCGCCTTACGGCCACCCGGTGGAGGGGACGCCTGAAACGTTCAAAGCGTCCCCGTTAGCGGAGGCCCGCGCCTTCTACGAGGCGTACTACCGCCCACAAAGGACGCTCTTCTTCGTGACCGGGGACGTCGCGCCGGAAGAGGCGTTACAGGTGGCCGGCGCCTCGTTGGATGGATGGAAGCCCGGCGGGCCGAAGGATGAAAGGCCCGGACCCGGTTACGCTTCGTCTTTTGGCCTCTATCTCGTTGACAAGCCCGGAGCGCCGCAGACCTACCTCGCGGTTGGCACGGCGGCGGTTACCCGAACCGACGAAGCTTATCCGGCGTCGCTGATTTTCAACGAAATCCTCGGAGGCCAGTTCACGAGCCGCTTGAACATGAATCTCAGGGAGGACAAGGGCTACACCTACGGGGCGCGGTCCCTCTTCTCGAACCAGCGTGGCGTGATTCCGTGGGTAATAGTCACGGCCGTACAGGCCGACAAGACGGTGGAGTCGCTCAAGGAAATCGTGCGCGAGTTTGAAGAGGCGGCGGGGAAGAGGCCCGTGTCCAACGAGGAGTTCGAGAGAGCGCGCGCCAACTGGGCCCTCAGATTTCCCCAGAACTTCGAGACGCAGAAGCAGGTGGCCGATGGCATGAGCGCGCTGTGGGTCCAGGATTTGCCGAACGATTTTTACAAGCGCGTCCTTGAGAAGGTCAAGGCGCTCACGCTTGAGGAGGTTCGCGCGGCGGGAGCGCGCCTCTTGGCCGCGCCGAAGGTTTTCGTGGCCGTGGGCGACCGCGCGGCCCTCGAAAAGCCGCTATCGGCCATGGGGCTTGGCGAAGCCCGCGCCATCAAAGCCCCGGGCCAGCAGTGAGACGCTGGGTTACGTGCGGCGGGTGAAGGGGACGGGAGCCGGGCGTCATTCATAAAGAAACGGCGCCTTTGATCCTGCCAACTTACCAACCTATCCACTTACCAACTGCCTTGTCGGCCTACTTGCGCATCGCCGTTTCTCGCGTACAATAATACTGTGGGGCTTTGGGGCGAGGCTCTGCTTTTTAGCCGCCGTTATAGCTCTGGTTTGGCGAAATAATTTGAGGCGTAGTCTTGTTCTAAAGAAAGAGGTAGATGGCATGGCACGGAATGATCCCCACTCCTATTTTGACCTGAACCAACCGCGCACGATTCACGTGGAACTGAAATGGGATGTTGATTTCAGCGCCAAAGTGCTTCGCGGCATGGTGGCGCTGAAGCTCGATCGTCCCTCCGCTGGAACGATGGATCTCGACAGCCGCGACCTTCTAATTGCAAAAGTGGCCACCGGCGACGGCCGGCCCGTCCCATTTTCCTCCGCTCCAGCCGATCCGGTTTTGGGCAGCCGCTTGAGGCTTGAGCTTCCGCCCGGCACGGAAGCTATCGTCATTGATTACGAAACCTCCCCCGGCGCCGTGGCATTACAGTGGCTTGCCCCTGAACAGACGCGCGGGCGGCGCCACCCGTTCCTCTTCAGCCAGTGCCAGCCTCACCACGCGCGGACGATCGCGCCTCTGCAGGACAGCCCCGTGGCCCGCGTCACCTACGACGCCGAGGTTACGGTCCCCGATGACATCACGGTGGTGATGTCTGCCGGGCCTGAAGGTTCCGAACCCGTTGCCGGCAACAAGCGCGTTTTCAAGTTTCACATGCCTCAGCCGATTCCCACGTACCTGCTGGCCCTTGCCGCCGGCGACCTCGCTTCGAGAGAGATCGGGCCGCGCTCCAGAATCTGGGCGGAGCCGGAAGTGGTCGAAGCCGCGGCGTGGGAGTTCGGCGAAATCGAGGCGATGATCAAGACCGCCGAAAAGATATTCGGGCCGTACGAGTGGGAACGCTACGACATGCTCGTGCTTCCTCCCTCCTTCCCGTACGGCGGGATGGAGAACCCGCGCCTTACCTTTCTCACGCCGACGCTCCTCGCGGGGGACCGTTCGCTCGTGACCATCGTCGCTCACGAAATGGCGCATTCATGGACCGGCAACCTCGTAACGAACGCGACGGCGGAGCATTTCTGGCTCAACGAGGGCTTCACGGTTTGGGCCGAGCGGCGCGTTCTCGAGGCGTTGCGCGGGACATCGTATGCCTCGATGGCCCAGGCGCTGGGTTTGGCCGCGCTTCGCCAGGCGATGGCCCGTTTCGGAGAGAACTCGCCGCTGACCTGCCTGGTAACGAAGCTCGAAGGCATCAACCCGGACGACGTCTATTCCGAAGTGCCTTATGAAAAGGGCGCCCTCTTTGTAACGCTCCTTGAAAGGACCGCCGGCAGGGAAGTCTGGGACCGTTTCATCCGCTCCTACATCGCCCGCTTCAAGTTCACCTCGATAACGACCGATGAGTTCCTCTCCTTCCTCGAACATGAACTTCCCGGGCTGGCTGGAGAAGCCAAGGCGGAATCATGGCTGTACCAGCCGGGGCTTCCGGCCAACGCGCCGCTCCCGAAATCGTCCGCTCTGGACGCCATCCGGAGCGAGGCGCGTGGTTTCAGCGGCGGCCGCAAGCCCAGCACCGACGTCGTGACCCAGTGGACGCCCGACCAGTTGCTCCTGTTTCTCCAGGGGCTTCCAAGGCCATTGCCCGAAGAGGAGTGCGCGTGGCTTTCCGATCGGCTCGGACTTGCCAACGGGCGAAACTACGAGATCGTCGTCGAGTGGCTTTCGATAGC
>JBBIMN010000106.1:0-5788 GCA_037444385.1 Acidobacteriota bacterium
GCTTCGAAGATGCGCTCGTCGCGGTAGAACTCGCCGAAGACGATCCGCTTTATCCCGGCGCTCGCCAAGAGCTTGAAACAAATCCAGCAGGGCGAGGCCGTGATGTAGGAAGCGGCACCGTCCGTCGCGATACCGTGCTTGGCGGCCTGGACGATGGCGTTCGCTTCCGCGTGGCTCGTGCGCTCGCAGTGGCCGTTGACCATCATGTGCCCCACCTCGTCGCAGTGTGGCAGGCCCGCGACCGAGCCGTTGTAACCCGTCGCGATGATGTACTTCTCCTTGACGAGAACGCAGCCGACCTGCTTCCGGTCGCACGTGGCGCGCGTCGCCACCTCCCGCGCGATGTCCATGAAATAAGCGTCCCACGATTTTCGCATGACCCGCCTCTCCATACCGCGACCCCGGCGCTTATTATCCCTCATTGATCATCAATCGCCTACGTATGGTCAATTAGCTTCCAATACCCTTCGGCGTTGAACTGAGGCGAATCACGCTGCGTGTGGCAGCGCCCGCAAACGGCGGCCGAGACCTCGCCCTTTTCCATCGGTGCTTTCGGATGACCTCCCCCCGGCCCGTGACAGGCCTCGCACCCAACGCCCTGAATGAAAGGAAGCTTCTCGGCCGCGGGCAGCGAATCGGCGCCCAAGCCGGTTGTGTGGCAGGTGACACAGGCAGGGTCGAGTTCTCCGTGGTCAATTTTCAAGTCCGCGTAAGCCTTGGCGTGGCGGGAAAGCGACCATATCTTGTGCGCACCTTCGTGGCACGAGGCGCAGGCGGCGTCGCCCATGTATGGTTTCGCGCTCTTTACAGTGCCGCGCAGTTTCTCTAATTCCCGCTGGTCAACCGCGCGGACCTGTTCAAGAACCTTCTCGGCGCGCGCCTGCACGCGCGTGTCCGAAGGCGCTTCGGGACCAAGGTAGGCCCCTTCGGGCCAGGCTTCGAAGCGGCGCCCCCTCCAACTGACCTCAAGGTTCGTATAGCGCCGCCCCTTGTCGCCGTTAAATACGACCCACGTGTTGCCGGCGCGCTGGGGCATCGTCGTGACGTCGTTTTGCCATGTCGCCACGATGGCTATCAAATCAGGGAATTCTTTGTGAAGCGAAGCCACGGTTTCCGGCGCGAGCGAGCCGAAAACGACGACCCCGTCCGCCGGATGGCTCTTCATCTCCTCCTTGAATGTCTCAAGCGGATCGGGCAGCGCGGCGCCTCCAGGCGGCGTCTGAGAGAGAAAGACGACGCGCAGCAGCGCCCCCTTGTCGCCCAGGCTGCCCAAGCCCCAGCCTCCGAGACGGATGTCCTCCCCCGGCTCCAGGTTCTTCCCTCCCGCGAGGAAAAGGCGGCTATTTACCGAGAGGGCCCGGATATTGTCGAGCCCCAGCTCGGTGTCGTAGCCGCCGATGCCAACCCAGTAGCCATTGCGGCTGAAGTAGTCCCCGATCTCCTTGTTGATAAGCTCCCGCGCCGTGGCGCGGGTGGAGAAGCCGTTTGCCAGTTCAACCGGAATGACCAGGCTCTCTTTCGCCGAGCGGCGCACGTTGTCGAGAAGCGCCTGGCGCCTGGCAAGGCCGCCGGCCGGAATGACCCTGCACCCGCAAGGCACAAGCAGGCCTTCAGTGTCGCCCGTGATAACGAAAGTCACGCTGGACGGGCGCCTCAAGAGCATGAGCGCTCCGGCGAGGATGGTGAGCCCCGCCGCGATGGCCGTCAACGCAAGAAGCGGTTTCCAATTCACCACTGCGCCTCCCTTGGCTCCGCAAGCGCCGGATACATCCGCCTGTACTCCCAGTAGTTCAGGGCGATCCTTCTGATGTACTGCCGCGTCTCGCTGAATGGAATGGACTCGATGAACAGGTCCGGCTCCTTGGGACTGCCGGGGCGGCCAAGCCATTTGTCCACGTTGCCCGGCCCCGCGTTGTAAGACGCCAGTGCCAGGTCGTAGCGCCCGCTGGAGCGCTCGACCACTTGCTTCAGGTACCTCGCTCCGGCGGAAATGTTCCAGGCCGGGTCCTTGAGCCTCTCCGGCGTGGGCGGCAGCAGGCCACTCTTGCGCGCCACCTCCCTGGCCGTATAAGGCATGAGCTGCATGAGCCCGACGGCGCCGGAGTGCGAGACGGCTTCTCTGTCCCAGAGGCTCTCCTGGCGTATGACCGAAGCCAGGAAAAGAGGCGGCAAGCCGGTGTCGCGGCCGGCCGCCTCGATCGCATCCGCGTTTTCCAGCGGATAGAAGGCCTTGAAAACCTCGGGCGGAAGCAGGTCTCCCGGCTGCCCGAAGGAATCCGGGAATGCCTTTCGCGCCGAAACGATTGACTTCGGAAGGTCACCGGCTTTGGCCGCTTCTTGCGAGAGCGCCCACAGAATATCCGGAGAACCTTCGGCGCCGGCGGCCATAGCCAGCTCGCCTTCGGCTTCTGCGTACATGGCGATTTCGTCAAGCAGAAGGCTCTTGCACACGCGCGTTCCGGGGCGCGGCGCCGGAAGCTCAGGCAGCGGAAGGCTCTGCTTGCTTGAAACCGGCCGCCCAAGGCCGCGAAGGCGGTAGCCGAAGTAGCCGTACTTGGATCTCTCCAGAAGCTCTCGTTTCGCCGCCTCCGCCTCGGCTCGATCGAGCCCTTCCGTTCTCAGCAGAGTGTAAAGCGCGGCTTGGTGGGTCTCGTTCGTTTCCGGCAGCGCGGCCACGAGCCCGCGAAATAGATTGTAAGCGCCGGCGGCCTGCCCCGACAGTTTCTTGTCCCAGGCCTGGCGGTAGAGAAACGCGCTCGCGTCTTTGTTTTCGCGGCCCCCCTCGAGCACCTTGAGGGCGAAGTATTCAGCCCCGGCGGCGTCCGCCTGCTTGATCCTCCACTTCCAAAGAGCCAGGAACGCCTTCTCTCTCGATTCGCTGCCGGCTGGAAGCGACGAAAGGGCGCGGACGGCCTTTTCCAGCTCGCTCTTGGAAAGGCCAGCCGAGGGAATGATGCTCGCGGCGCGCAGCAGGGCTATCTCAGACACGTCCTGTATTCCCGAAAGCGCCATCAAGGAATTGACCGCGCCGCGCACCCGCCCGGCCTTTTCCTCCAAACGTGCCGCGAAAAGGCGCTGCCAGTTTTTCTCGGCTTCGGAAGGAGCCTTGCCCAGATAGGCGGACCATGGGCCGAGTTCCGCCGCCAGCGGATCGAGGGCATTAGCGGCATCAAGCCTTATGAGGCGGCGAAGCCGCTCCTCCCGCGTCAATCCGGCGACGTACGAAGCCCTCGCCGGCGGCGCGGCAAAGAATGCGCGAGTCTCCGGCCGCGCGGGCATCTCGGTATAAAGCCAGCGAGCGAGCTGGCCGGCCCGGTCCTTGGCACCCGCGTGCTCGCAGGCGTCGGCGAGTTGCGCCGCCAACGCGCAGTCGAGAGAAGACGCCTTCAAGAGCGCCTCGAGGGGCGGCAAAGCGTCATTCCACCTTTTCTCCGCCAGCGCTTCGCCGGCGAGTTCGCGGGCGGCTTCCAGCCTGAATGCCGGTTCTCCGCCGGCGGAAAAAAGCTTCAGCAGCAGTTCTCGCGCCAGGCTTTTTCGGGACGGGTCGCCGGAAATGGCGTCGTAATCCCACTTCCACGCGTATTCGCGCAGCGGGCCGGCGACGAGATCCCGGTCGTCAAGGGTCCGCGCGGCGTCAGATTTTTGTCCAAGCTCAAGCAGCGTCCGCCCAAGCCAAAGCTTCAGGCTGGCGGTTCGATCCGTTGGAGGCGCGGAGCGCAATTCGGCGTCCAGCGCTTTCGCCCGCGAATCCGGCGCCATGACCGCGTATTCTTTGAAGCTCGAAGGATGCGGCACGACGGAAAGCGCCGAGAGGGCTAAGAGCGTCGCCGCGAGAACGGCGGGCTTGGCGATGAACGGCCCACGAGAACTTCTCAACGGCGCGCTAGAGCCCGAGGAGCAAAGGATCGCCATCCGCGAGGTAGTGAACCATGGCCTGCTTAAAGTAATCACGGCCGCGAACCGAGGGCTTTGTGAACCGCTGCTCGTAGGCTTCGCGGCTGCGGTCAATGTCATCCCTGAGCAGGAGATATAGGTTCTTGTTGGCCCGGCCGTCCTCGACCTCCTTGGGATGATAAAGGACGATCTCCTGAATGAGCAGGCGGGCGAAGCGCTTCGCGTCCTCGTGGGACTTCTCCTCGCCCGGCGGAATGGGCTCTTCCTCCGCTTGCGCCAAAGCGGGTTGAGGCTGCGATGGGGCGAAGGATATCTCCGGGGGAGCCGCCCCCGCCGGCGGGACCTCCGCGGCGACGGTCTCCGAAGCCTCGGCTGAGAGCGTCCCGCTGTCCTCGAACAGCGCCTCCTCTTCCTGGGCGGCGGGCTTCTCCGGTGGCGGTCCGGGAAGGATGACATCCTGGTTCTCAAGCGCCGCCGGAAGCGGGTCGCGCTTCGGCCTGAGAGGAAGTATGTCTATTGCAAGCGAGGCGGCGCGCATGAGGATATCAAGGCTGTAGTGGTCGAGCTTGCCCTCCGAATCGGAGTCGGCGTACAGGAAGGCCGCGGGCTTGCCCTTCAGAAGAAGCGGCGTGATCATGCTCCGCCTCACTCTTCCCTTGGCCGGAATAAAGGCTGGAAGCGTGTTGTCAAGCAACATTCGCAGGCGGCTTTGCACCATCGTCTTCAAAAGAGGATCCTCCGCCAAGGAGGTCTTCCAGCCGCGGACCTCTTCGGGAAAGCCAAAGCCGCCCCAGGACTGCGCGGCGTCGCCTTTGAGGATATAAAGCGCTCCACGGGAGGCGAACTCCTGCGCGCCCGCCATCAGCCGCTTAAGAATCTCAACCTGGTTGTCGGCGTACTCGACGGCGGCCACGTGGAAAAGCAGAAGATTGTGAGTTGGCGCGGTTGCGGGCGCGCCCGTGAATCTGGCGGGCGCGGCCTCCTGCGCCGGCAGGGCGCCAGCTATGGCGCCCGCAAGCTCCTTTGGGTCCGGAATGACGGGCACGGAACTTGAAAGGGCGCTCAAAGAATCCCTGAGCGCGCCAAGCCGGGCGTTAAGCGACTCCAGGGACTTGGTGAGTGCCTCCTCAATGATCTTTTCCTGGCTCATGGTGCCCCCTTCAAGGTCTTGCGCTCCAAGCGCGCCGTGCCCAGTTTATTTGGAGCCGCGTTTAAAAGTCAAGGCGTGGTGTCGGTGAAAAGCCCGTTCTCCCTTCCGGACGGTAACCTGGCGCCGAGATGGCGGCACGCCAGTTCGGTGATGCGCCGCCCGCGCGGCGTTCTGTCCAGAAAACCTATCTGCATCAGGTAGGGCTCGTAGATTTCCTCGATGGTGTCTTTTTCTTCGCCTATCGAGGCCGAAAGCGTGCTCAGGCCGACCGGTCCGCCGGCGTATTTTTCCAGTATGGTCAACAGGATTCGCCTGTCGAGGTCGTCCAATCCGTAGCGGTCAACCTCGAGTCTTTCGAGGCTTTGCACGGCGCATTCCATCGTGATTATACCGTCGCCAAGGATCTGGGCATAGTCGCGCAGGCGGCGCAAGAGCCGGTTTGAGACCCTGGGGGTGCCGCGGGAGCGGCGGGCGACCTCCTCGCAGGCCATGTCGTGAATGGCCACAAGAAGAAGCCCCGCCGAACGCCGAACGATGGTCTGAAGGTCGCTGGCCGGATAGAAATCGAGGTGGAGCGTTATGCCGAAGCGGTTGCGCAACGGCGCGCTAAGAAGGCCCATTCTCGTGGTGGCGCCAGCGAGCGTGAAGCGGTTAAGAGGGATGGTGACGCTCCTGGCGCCTGGGCCCTGGCCGACCACCAGGTCGAGCTTGAAATCCTCCATGGCCGGGTACAGCACCTCTTCG
>JBBIMN010000106.1:5798-7710 GCA_037444385.1 Acidobacteriota bacterium
CCGCCGGCGAGAGCCTGTGGATCTCGTCAATAAAGAGGACATCCCCGGCCTCGAGGTTCGTGAGCAGGGCGGCCAAATCCCCCGCTTTTTCTATCAGAGGCCCCGACGTAACCCTAATGTTGACGGCCATTTCCGCGGCTATGATGTGCGCCAGCGTCGTTTTGCCAAGTCCCGGAGGGCCGCACAGAAGAACGTGGTCAAGCGCCTCGCCCCTCCGCCTGGCCGCCTCCACGAAAACGGCGAGATTGTCGGTGATCCGCTTTTGGCCAACGTACTCCGAGAGGCGCCTGGGGCGGAGCGCGGCCTCCCACTGTCTTTCGGAGTCCTCCGCCGTCCCTTGCACCATTCTGTCTTCAGTCATGCGGCCCGGCCCTCGCGTCACAACAGGTGGAGAAGTTTGTCGTTGGTCCGCCGCAGTTTTGTCACGAGATCCCTGATGAGGTTTTGGTAGAGCCGCTCGCGCAATTCGGGGGAGTGCGCGAGGATCTGCTTGAACGATTCGGAGGTCAGCTCCAAAAGTTCTCCCGCGCTTTGGGCCTCCACGGTAGCTGACCTCGGCGCCGCGTCCATCAGCGCGAGCTCCCCGAAACTTTCTCCGGGGCCGAACTGGGCCAGTTCCTTCGAGCTTTGGCGGGTCACGTAAGCCCTGAACTTGCCGCTCTTCACCACAAACAGCGAGTCGCCGTGGTCTCCTTCCTTTATGGCCACCTCGCCTGGAGCGAAGCGGTGGTGGCGAACAATCTTGGAAATCTGGATCAGCTCAAGCGTGTCCAGGTCCTGAAAGAGCCGCATCTTTTTTAACACCGCCATGTCTTCCATCGCGCTCCCCCTAATCAAAAAGCAAGGACCAGAGGCCTCTGACCTTATCCGGAGTCCTCGGAATCACTGGAACCGCGCCGGAAAAGCCGTCTTGGAGCAGAACCAGCGAAACATTACGGACACGCGGCGCGGGCCCCTTGCCCGTTTCAGTGCGCACGATCTCAGCCTTCACGACGCCAAAAGGTGTCTCAGGGCTGCTCCAGTAGATGCCCTTCTCCTCCACCGTCAAGGAGGTGAAGGGCACGTTGGAGATTCTAGTCGTAATTTGGGAGCGGGAACACTTGATTCGGCGGCCCGAAGCAAGGACGACCTCCTCTGAAGGAAGCTCCGCGCGCTCTTGCGTGACGACTATGTTCGCCGCGCGGTTGCGGACAAAACCCAACACGCCACCGCCCAGAGCATAAGGCTCCTTGTTGGGCGGAGCGTACTCGGCCTTTTGGGCCTGCATCAGGAAGTTCAGCGCCTCCTTTGGCGAGGGGTGAACTTTCAAAAGAACCTTGAGGGTGCCGTCCTTATCGGTGAGGAAATTCTGCGGGCCGGCTTCGACCCAGGCGCAGGGGGTTCCGTCCACGGTTTCCCGCGCGGTCACCGCCAGGGAAAGGGTCTCGTTTTTCCCCGGCCCCTGATCGCCTGGACTTTTTGTGACGACCTGATACCTGGCCCACGCTCCCGGAGAAGGCGGGCTCGCAAGAAAAGTGGAAAGGTCCTGGGCAGGCAGGCCTTGCGGAGCAAAGAGCCCAAGCAGCAAAGCCCCAATGGCGGATACCGTTTTTGAAACTGGGTTCATGGCGTACACGAGGCCTCCGGTTGTCGGCGCCGGCGTTCACCCGAACAGCGCTATTAAAGTGTACACCATGCCGGGCCGCGGGGAAAGGGTGAATGCGTGGCATGGAGGAAAAAGTGCCGCAGTACCGGTGTGCCGGGGAAAAAAGTATCGGAGTACAGGGGTGCCGGTGCATCAGCATTGGCGGTACTTCCTTTGCGCCGTCACTCGTTCACCGCGTCACCCCACCCCCCCGTCACTGGCCCATCCCTGATCCTGTCAAGCCATTTAACTTTCTTACCGAGGAGGGTATCGTCGCGCCATTTATTT
>JBBIMN010000107.1:0-5406 GCA_037444385.1 Acidobacteriota bacterium
GTTCGAGACGCGCCATTCCAAGCGTTTCCGCGTCAACCAAATCGGCCTTGTTGAGCACCGCCACGCCCCTGGAAAGGCCAAGAAGCCTTAGGATCTCCGTATGCTCCCTCGTCTGCGGCATAACCGATTCGTCGGCTGCCACGACCAGGAGAAAGAGGTCAACGCCCGATGCGCCAGCGAGCATGTTCTTGATGAACTTCTCATGGCCTGGCAGGTCCACGAAGTGAAGGGTCTGGCCATCCTCTTTCAGTGAGGCGAATCCGATGTCAATGGTTATGCCCCGGCGCTTCTCCTCTTCCCACCGGTCGGCGTCAACTCCGGTGAGCGCCTTCACCAACAATGTCTTTCCGTGGTCAACGTGGCCAGCGGTCCCGATCACGACGTGTTTCAAGGCTGTTCCTCGGGCTTGTTGGGAAAGGAGTTCTCTTGAAATAGGCTTAACCCGGTGTCACCGTAGCGATATGTTTTTAGGATGAAAAAACCATCCGGTGCCGCCGGGGCATCCTTGATGGAATGTTCGACGGCCAGGAGCGCCCCCGGAATCCAGATTCGCGCCTCGCCCAAGGAGCAGAGGATGGCGGAGCGGTCTTGGGCTGCGTACGGGGGATCCATATAGGCAAGCGAAAAGCGCTCCGCGGAGGCACCAAGGAGGGTAACCGCCCGCAAGGCCGAGACAGGCAAAATGCGAGACCGGTTCCCAAGGCAGAGCGCGTCCAGGTTTCGGCGAAGGGCCGCGAGCGCTCGTGACGAGCGCTCCACGAAAACGGCCCTTACCGCACCGCGGCTTAGAGCCTCGATTCCCATGGCGCCGGTTCCCGAGCAAATATCCAAGAAGCAGGCGTCTTCCACCCCTGTTCCTATAATGTCGAAAAGCGCCTCGCGGACCTTGGCCGCCGTGGGACGGGTTTTGGCGCCATCGGGAGCCAGGAGCTTGTGGCCCTTAAGCACACCGCCTGTAACCCGCACGTTGACACCTCCTTCCAGTAACTTTATCATAACAGAGGGCAATCTTTATCCTTCGGCATACACGAAGGACGCATGGCCACCCCGAGACGGATTATTGCAGGCGCGACGGTCCACCCAGATTGTTGAAGGAGAAGGCAATGGCGAGCGTGAATAAGGTGATTCTGGTTGGAAACTTGGGGCGTGACCCCGAGCTTAAGTACACCCCCAACGGAACGGCAATGGTGAATTTTACCGTCGCCACGAACGAGAAGTGGAAGGACAAGGAGGGAAAGGAGCAGGAAGCCACCGAGTGGCACCGCGTCGTGGCTTTCGGCAAGCTTGCCGAGATTTGCGGCGAGTACCTCCACAAGGGCCGCCAGGTCTACATCGAGGGAAAGATCCGCAGCAGAACCTACAAGGACAGGGACGGAAACGAAAAGACCTTGTTTGAGATCCGCGCCGACCAGATGGTGATGTTGGGCAAGGGCGACGGTCCAAACCGGAATGAGGGACAAAGCCGGCCCGAGGGTTCCGCCAAGCCACAGGCGCAGGAGCGCGAACCCGCTTTCAGCGATGAGGATATTCCATTCTAGCCTTAGCTGATATTGCGCATGGGCCGTTCTTTCGCGAGGGGCTTTCGTGGGCCTATCTCGTGATGGCCTTTGCCGCGTTCGTCAAATACCTGATTCCGCTCGTGCCCGGGGACGCGGCGCTTCTGGGCAGCGTCTTTTTCGTCGGCGTGCACCATGGGTCTTGGTTGTTGGCCGTCGCGCTTATTACCATCGGTGGAACAGCGGGAGCGCTTTCCGCCTATTTGTGGGGCCGCCGTTTTGGAGGTGCGCTTCTCAAGAACTCCAAAATGGCGGGGGCGGTGGGCAAGGTTCAGGGCTTGTTGGGCCGGTGGGGGGCATGGCCTCTGGTGGCAAACCGGTTCGTCCCTTACGTGAGGACGCTTTTTTTTCCGGTTGCCGGCCTGCTGCGCCTTCCCGCATGGCCAGTCACGGCGGCCGCCATCTCCGGCAATCTTCTCTTCGGCGCGTTTCTCGCCGCGCTTGGATATTCGGCCGGGCGCGGCTACGGTGAAATAGCCACCCTCTATCACTTTTACCAGATCTGGCTTGGGGCGGCGGTGGCCGTGTTGCTCCTGGGCTTTTTCATCTACCTTCTCTGGCTTCGCCCGCTTTTGCCTGGAAGGGCGAAGGGCGCCGGCTGAGCTGGGAGGAAAAATTGCGAAGGAATTGCAAGGATTGCGGCGGGACGGGCTACATCGTAGAGGAAAAAGGCGGCCAATTGTTTGCCCGCCCGTGCGGTTGCCGAAAACCCGAGCGCGCGACGGCCTTGGTCGGCCAGGCCGACATCCCCCAGCGCTACAGGGAGCGCTATGTTTTCGATACCTTTCAGCCGGCGAAGGAGAGCAACCAGGAGGACGCGCTTCTTATCGCGCGCCGCTACGCCGAGGAGTATCCGGCATTCGGCGAAGGCCCCAGCGGCCTTCTCTTCATGGGCCCGTGCGGCGTCGGCAAGACTCACCTGGCAGTGGCGATTCTCCAGGAGGTCCTTCTCAAGAAGGGGATGCCGGCGCTCTTCGTGGACCTGAACGACCTCTACCGGGAAATAAGGTCAACTTACGGCAAGCCGAACGCGGACGAGACGGAATACGACATACTCACGCCGCTGGTTCAGGCGCCGCTGCTTCTGATTGACGAGCTTGGCTGCGTCGCGACGCCGTGGGCGCAGGATACTCTCCACTACCTGGTCAGCCAGCGCTACAACGAGCAGCGGCCCACGCTTCTGACGAGCAACTACCTCGACCAGCCAGACCGGTCCAACGAAGTCTCCTTGGAGGACCGCATAGGCACCAGGACCCGTTCAAGGCTCCACGAAATGTGCCGAACCGTCTTGATCAGCGGCCCGGATCACCGGAGATGCAGGACTTGAAGCAGGAGATTCTTGTAACAAAAGACCAGTGGCAGACGAGCGTCGCCGTGCTTGAGGACGGCCACCTGGTCGAGTACTTTCAGGAGCCGAACCACCTTTGCGGGCTGGTCGGCAATGTCTACGTCGGCAAGGTCAGCCGCGTGCTTGCCGGAATGGCCAGCGCTTTCGTGGACATCGGCCTTGACCGTGACGGCTTTCTCTTTGAAGGCGACATGGGGCCTCTTAATGATCTCGACGAAGAGGACCTTGGCCTCACCAGCTTCAAGAGCATCGGGGTAAAAGACCTTCACCAGGGCCAGCCTATTTTGGTGCAGGTCAGCAAGGAGCCTATCGGCTCCAAGGGCGCCCGGCTCACGACCCAGATTTCGATTCCGGGCCACTACCTGATTTTCATGCCCAACACGGACCACGTGGGGGTTTCGAGAAAAATAGGAGGCGTGGAGCGCAACCGCTTGAAAGCCGCCGTCCGAAAGGTAAAAGGGGACGGCCCCGGCGGCTTCATCGTCCGCACCGCAGCAGAAGGCGTCGCCGAGGAAGATCTGGCCGCCGAGATGCAGGGCTTGGCCGAACTATGGTCGCTTATCAAGCTGCGCAGCGCAAAAGTCCAGCCGCCCGCGCTTGTTCATCAAGAGGCGGACCTTGTCAGCCGCGCCGTCCGGGAAATCCTTCTAAAGGGCGCCGGCATTGTCATAAGCGAGGACGCGGACGCGGCGACCCGCTGCTCGGCCCTGCTGGCGAGCCTCGGACAAGACCCATCGCGGGTAAGCGTCTGGAATGACCGCGACGTGACTTTGTTTGAGCGCTTTCGGGTGGAGCAGGAGCTGGAGCGCGCGCTACAGCCGAGGGTTTGGCTGCCCTCCGGCGGCTGCATCGTTCTCCAGTCCACCGAAGCGCTTGTCGCTATAGACGTGAACTCTGGCCGTTTCTTGGGGAAGAAGTCCCTCGAGGACACCGCCTTTTTGACCAACATGGAGGCGGTAGACGAGATCGTCCGCCAAATACGCCTTCGCGGCCTGGGCGGCATCATCGTCATTGATTTCATTGACATGACGAAACGCGCCCACCGCGACGCGCTTGTGACGAAACTTCAAGAGGCGCTCAAGGCCGACCGTTCCAGAAGCCGCATATTGAATATCTCCGAGTTCGGCCTTGTAGAAATGACGCGAAAGAGGACCCACAAAAACCTCGA
Source organism: Acidobacteriota bacterium (assembly GCA_037444385.1). Classification (GTDB taxonomy): domain Bacteria; phylum Acidobacteriota; class UBA4820; order UBA4820; family DSQY01; genus JAEMPZ01. The sequence continues at coordinate 4,073 of JBBIMN010000107.1, forward strand.
ACGCGTGATGACGTCCACGTGCCCGTGCTGCGAAGGGCGCGGACGCGTCGCCGCGCCGTGGAGAGTGGCCCAGAACATCCTCGCCACGGCGGCGAATCTGCCAAAGCCACTAAAGGCCACCGTCAAAGCCGCGCCAGAAGTCATTCGCTACATTGAAGAGAACCACGAAACTCTCGCCGTCCCGCCGGGCCTGGCCTTCGAGCCATTTGACCTCTTCAAGCCCGGCAAGTATGAAATAAAGAGAAGTTGAGGTTTTAGGGTGGAGAGAAAAAACTGTTTTCTGTCCACTCAACTTTCATCAACCCATAAACCTGTCAACTGTCATGAGCTGGCGCGTGAGGTTTTCGAGAGGATGATTTTCGGGGGATTACCTTGGCGACGATCATCGTAATGTCGTCGGCTTGTGGTGCCGTGCCCTGATGACGCGTGATGGCGGCGACGATCTCCTCGGCTATCTCCCGCGCGCAGCGGTGGCGAGCGTCGGCCAGGAGTAATGAGAGATTCTCCTCCCCGAATTCGGTTTCGCTCTTATCCATGGCTTCGGTCACGCCGTCGGTGAAGATCACCAGCAGGTCGCCCTCCTCCATTCTGAGGCTTTCGCTCTGATATTCCGTGCAGGGGTCCACGCCAAGCACCATTCCGGTGGCGGCGAGCCTTATGAGAGATGGCCCGGCGCCTGGTTTCTCGGCTGCCTCGGCTCCAAGGCTTCTGCCGGCCTCGCCATTAAGCCTTAAGAGCATTGGCGGATTGTGCCCCGCGTTGACGTAAGTCAGAAGCCGGCTGTTCGCGTTGTACACGGCGTAGAAGAAGGAGGCGAAGCGGCTGGCCTCGGTGGCCTGGCAGAGATGGCGGTTGATGTCGCCTGTGAGCCTTTCCGGGCTGTTCCAGTGCTCCTCCGAGTGAATGCGAAGCATGGCCTGCAGGCTCGCCATCAGAAGAGAAGCCGATACGCCTTTCCCCGAAACGTCTCCCAGGGCCATGCCGAGCCTGCCGGGCCCGAGGTTCAGAAAATCGAAATAGTCGCCCCCGACGGCCTTGGCCGGTTTGCACAGTCCGGTGTACTCAAGGCCCTCCACGACGGGGCCGCATTGTGGAAAGAGCTTCTCCTGCACCTTGCGGGCGACATCCAATTCGCCGCGCAGGCTGATCTCCTCGGCTTCCTCGATGAGGAATTCGCCGTAGTCCACGGCCAGCGCCATTTGCTGGGCCGCGGCCATGAGGAGTTCGCGGTCTTCCTTTGAATACGGCTCCTCGGACTGTTTCTCGCCAAGGATGACGAAGCCCAAAAGCCTCTTGTTCGCGACGAGAGGAAGGATCAGGCTGGCGCCGTGCAG
>JBBIMN010000107.1:5416-7695 GCA_037444385.1 Acidobacteriota bacterium
CATGTTTGGATTTGTATCGTTTGGGTGCGCGCGATGGAGTTCGGCGGTCCATGAACCGGGGTTGCCGAGATGAACGCTGAGGGGCGACGGGTCGCCGTCCGCGTTCCTGGCAAGCTGCTTCACCGTGAGCGATTGGCCGCTGAATATCCCCACCGGCGTGTCATGGGGCGGCCGCGGCGCCGACTCGTTTCCCTTGTCCAAACGGCACAGGCACAAAAAATCCTCCGCGTGTTGCGCGGCCGTCATCATCACGCCGTCGCCCTCGGAAGCGGTCCTCGGAAATCGCGCGACGTCGCCGCCTTTGACGTATACGGCCACCTGGACGGGATGGAGGGAGGCCATGAGCTTGCCCGCGGCCATCCTGAGAAGAGTGCTTGGGTCCGTTGCGAGTTGGCGCGCCTCGCGGCTTAGCTCCGTAAGGATCCGCCGTCCGTCCACGCTTTCCCGAAAGAAACTGCGTTCGATGAAGCCGCCCACCACGGCATTCAGCCGCCTCAGCCCCAAAACGGCAACCATGGTCGCGAGCGCCGCCGCCAAAGCAAAAGGCGCCGAGGCCGTTCCGTCGAGAATCCATCCCAGCGCGGGGCCAGCGACGTAGAAAACGGCAAGGAAGACCAATATGCCCTCGGCCATTAGGAAGCCTTTGGAGAGCAGGGCAAAGCGAAGGCTGCGCCTCACGATGAACCTGAGGCCGAAGACCCGGTGGCGGACCACGGCGTAGGCGAAGATCACCGGAAAGAGGCCCAAAGCGATTCGCGACAGGAATGAAAGCCACTCGGGCGCGGGTGGCATCCAGAGAACAGCCGCCGTGAAGTAGAGAACCAGCGCCGGGACCGCGCCTAACGAACCTGTCAGGAGGAGGTACAGGCGCCGGCGCTGGTCCTTGGCCGGTGCCTTCACCAGGTTGGCGCCGAGCGAAGCGAATCCGGTCAGGAACAAGAGAAGAAACAGAAGGTCCAGCCCCTTGTCCACGGTTCCCGCGGCGTTCACCAGCCGCTCATAGCGGTCTGCGGATACAGCCTCCGCCCAAGCCCAGTTTATATTCCAAACGGCGAAAATGACGGGGAAGGGGAGAAGCACATTCTTCAGCCGCGGCCATCTCTTGTCAATGGGGCTCGATGCGGGGAAGAGAAGGAACAGCCGCATGAAAAGGTAGGACCAGAACGAAAAGAGCGTTGCGTAGAGGACAAGTCCGGCTACGCGAAATCCGGAGGGGAAGGCGGCGTAAGTGCCGCCGCTCCAACTTACGCCGGCAAAGCAGAGAAGGAGAAGGCTGGCCAGGAAGGCCACCGGATCCCTCCCTCTCGCCAAGCCGACCAGGATAGCCAGGCCGATGAAGAGGCTCGGAAGGAATATTTGGAAGATGGCGGCCTGAAGGGGGAAGTGCCAGGGCCTGGCCGGCGCTGACGATGGGAGAAGCGTCGTTTTAACGCGCTTAGCGCCCGCCCCGCTGCCCCGCGCCACTTCTACCGTCCAAAATCTGTTAGCGCCCAGAGCCTGAATTGCCCGCATCGCGGAGAAGAGCCCGGCGGGCTCGAAACGGTTTCCGTGGCCATCGCTCAGGGAAACCAGGCGGTCGCCGTCTTGAAGTCCGGCCAGAAAGGCCGGCGTCTCTTTTCCATCTTCATAAGCGGGCCTTACGTGTGCTACGGCCAGGCGCCCGCCAGCCACTACGGGCTCGAAGCCCAGCGACAGGCGCGGCAAGGGATTCGCCAGGGTGCCGTAAGCGACAAGAGCCTGATACCCTATGGAAGCCGCCGCAAGGAGGGAGAGAAACCAGAGGCGCTGCTTCAGGTGGGAGCTTTGCATGACTCCTTGGCCTTTCGCGGTTAAGGAGGTCAAGATGAAAATTCCCCGAGAAGAGGCGGAAGGGCTGCGGCTGGTTGGGGAGCGCGTCCCCTGTTCTCGCGCGAACGGCCCCCGCGGCCGCTCGAATGCCGATGCCCCACCCGGCAATCATTAAGGAACGGCGCGTGAACGCCCCTTATTCCGCCGGAAGCCGGACCAAGAAGAAGGATTCACCGCGCTGAGCCCCGGAGGATGTGAAGGCAAAAAAATTTATATCCTTTCCGCCGGCTTGGCCAGTCCATCCGGAGGATATGGGCGCGCGGCGCGCGCGGCGCCCAACCTCTTGACAACGGCTTTCGGGAAACATAGGATTTGCTCTCAGGCCTCTGACTTTCAACAAGGGGGAGCCGTGGCGAGACGGCCGGCCGCGCGCGCAAAGAACCTCGGCTTCTGGAAAGAGGCGGACCTGATCCTTCACGGCTACGAGTTCA
>JBBIMN010000108.1:0-256 GCA_037444385.1 Acidobacteriota bacterium
AGCCTGTTTCTGCTCTTCACGCGCCTGCCGCTCTTGCGCGGACGCTCGTCCCTTGAGTCGGCGGGAAGCCGCGAAAGCATGGTGCTGTACGCCAACCTTCTCTTCTCCCTTTTTGCATTCATAGTCCTTTTCGGAGTGTCAAGCCCGATCTTCTATAAGATGTTCACTGGACGCGAACTTCACCACGGGCCTGAATTTTACAACCCGCGCGCGATCCCGGTCGCGTTGGCGATACTTTTGGCCATGGGCGTCGCCT
>JBBIMN010000108.1:278-5534 GCA_037444385.1 Acidobacteriota bacterium
CGCGGCCATCTTCATGGGAAGCTCCGCGGCAATGGCTGACGCCGCCGCGAGGCCGAAGGAGTATCTCTACCTCGCCGCTTGCGTCGTCTTCTCCTCTTTTGTCTCCGCGCTGATATTCGAACAATACGCGCGCGCCGTCTGGATTGCCTTCGGGCGCTCGGGGGCCTCGTGGGTGAGGGCCCTGGCCGCTCCGTTTCGAGAAAGCCCCAGCCGCTACGGCGGTTACGTCGTCCACCTTGGAATCGTCTGCATCTTCGTGGGCGTAGCCTTTTCCTCGGCTTTTCAGGCGCAGTACCAGGAAAGCGTAAAGGTGGGAGAGGCCGTCAAGTTTGGGCCCTATACCGCGAGGCTAAGCTCTTTCGGCTCGGAGAACATGGACAGGCCGATTAAAGATGTCAATGATCAAAGGGTGTGGGCCAATCTGGAGATTTTCAAGGGCGGCCATTTTCTCGGCCTGCTTCAGCCCATGCGCGTCTTTTATCCAAGCTCACCCGAGGAGCCATCCTACGAGGTGGCGATCCACTCTTCGCCGGCGCGGGACTTTTATGCGGTGCTGGCTGGATACGACACTTCCAATGGGACGGCCATTCTTGGGGTCTTTGTAACGCCAATGGTGGCGTGGATTTGGCTTGGAGGCATCATTCTTCTCGCCGGCGGGCTTATAACTCTTTTCCCCGCCAAGAGGCCGTGATGCTTATCGCTCTCTTCACCTCCGCGGGCTGCATCGTTCTCTTTCTCTGGGTGCTTGCGCCACTTTTCGGGCAACCCGAGCCCCTCAGCGAACCCGACGTGCGGAGGGAGGCCGAAGAAGGCATCGCCGCTTCGCTCAGGGAGTTCCAGGCGGACGTGGATCTAGGCAAACTTCAACCGGAAGATCTCGGCCGGATCGAGAGCGACCTGCGCTCGCCGCCGGATGGGAGAAAAGGATGATCGAACACATCTCCTGGAGTCCGGGCGCTCTCCGTCTCCTCGACCAGAGGCTTCTGCCCGAACGAATTGAATTTGTCGAGTGCCTGACGCCCGCCGGCACGGCAAGCGCCATCAGGGACATGGCCGTGCGCGGAGCGCCGGCGATAGGAGTCACGGCGGCTTACGGGGTGGCGCTCGCCGCCTTCCGGCGGCAGTCAGATGACGCGAGCGTGCTATTGTCGGCGGTCGAGCCGGCTGGAACCATTCTCAAGGCCGCGCGCCCGACCGCCGTCAATCTGGCATGGGCCGTTGAACGGATGGTCGCGAAGGCGCGCCAGATGGAAAAAAACGGGATGGGAGGCGATGAATTTTGCTTCGCGCTGAGCGCTGAAGCGGTGGCGATCCACCGCGAGGACGTTGCCGCTTGCCGGGCGATCGGCCATCACGGAGGTTCGCTCTTGCCGAAACGGGCGCGCGTGCTTACGCATTGCAACGCGGGCGCCCTGGCGACTGGCGGTTACGGTACCGCCCTTGGCGTCGTCCGCGCCGCGTTTGAAGCCGGCGGCGTAACGATGGTTTACGCCGGCGAGACGAGGCCCTACATGCAGGGGGCCAGACTGACCGCGTGGGAGCTGTCGCAGGACAATATCCCAGTGACGGTTCTCTGTGACAATGTGGCCGGTTCTCTGATGGCGAAAAGGAACGTGGACATCGTGATCGTAGGCGCGGACCGTGTCGCGGCCAACGGAGACACCGCCAACAAAATCGGAACCTACGGCCTTGCTGTTCTGGCGCGCCACCACGGCATTCCGTTCGTGGTAGCCGCGCCGTCAAGCACGTTCGACCTGACAATTTCATCCGGGGCTTCGATTCCGATAGAAAACCGCCCAGGCGAAGAGGCGGCGATCATCGCGGGGCGCAGAGTGGTTCCAGAAAACGTGCCGGTTTTGTATCCGGCTTTTGACGTTACGCCCGCTCCCCTGATAAGCGCCATCGTCACGGAGCGCGGCGTGATATCACCGGTGGCCGGCGAGAATATCACCAAGGTGCTCGGTCTGGCATCCCGATGAAACCTCTCCTCGCGATCGAAACATCCTGCGACGACACCTGTTGCGCCGTTATGGCGGATGACGGACGCGTCCTTTCAAGCGTCGTCTCGTCCCAAATCGAGGTCCACGCTCCATACGGAGGCGTGGTTCCAGAGCTTGCGAGCCGCCACCATCTATTGAACCTTACGCGGGTCGTAACCGAGGCGTTCTCTCAAGCCGGAGTGGAACCCGGCGCGATAGGCGCCGTCGCTTCCACCGCCGGGCCGGGCCTCTTGGGCTCGCTGCTGGTGGGCCTCTCCTACGGCAAGGCGGTGGCTTCGGCGCTTGGCGTCCCATTTTACGCCGTGAATCATATCGAGGCCCATCTTCGCTCATCGTGGATCGAACATCCCGGTTTTGCGTATCCCGTGCTGGCGCTTGTGGCGTCGGGCGGCCACTCGCACCTGTTTTTCTGCCCAAACGCCGAAGAGCATTTTCTTGTCGCGGCCACGCGCGACGACGCGGCGGGCGAGGCTTTGGACAAAGTGGCCAAACGCATCGGGCTTCCCTATCCAGGAGGTTCTTGGATAGACAAACTTGCCGGGCGGGGCGATCCCGGCGCCATTGTGTTTCCGCTGCCCAGGTTCAGCTCCGGGGAACTTGATTACTCTTTCTCGGGAATCAAGGTGGCCGCGCTGCACCATCTCAACAATCTCGGCGTCTCTTTGCCTCTTCAGGAGGAACATGAGCATTGGCCGCAGTGGGCTTACGACCTGATCGCGTCGTTTCAGAAGCGCGTCGTGGATCATCTCTTGCAGCGCGTGCGCGGCGCGGCGGTGGAACTTCGTCCGGCAGGCGTTGTCGTCGCGGGGGGCGTCGCCTGCAATTCGCTCTTGCGCGAGCGATTCGCCGGGCTTGCCATCGAGTTGGGGCTCGGATGGGCCTTCCCATCGCCCAAATACTGCGCCGACAACGCGGCCATGGTAGGATTTTTGGCGCTGGACCGTTATCGCGCCGCCGCTCCATCAGAGACCGAGGCCGACGCGTTTCCCTCTTCGTTCTGGCCGCGAATGCGTTTGAAAACCGCTAAGCAGCGCCCGCGGAAAGGCGAAGGCGCCAAGAAAAAGGAGCGCCCATGTCCCTCGCACTGACAGAAAACGAAATTGCCAAAGCTTTGGTGGCCCTGCCGGGATGGCGCTACGAAAGCGGCGCCATAAGCCGCCGGTTCAACTTCAAGCGCTACATGGCGGGCATTGAGTTCGTTGAAGCCGTCGCCGTCGAAGCCGAGGCGCGGGATCACCATCCCGACCTTCTCGTGCGCTACGCCGGCGTGACGGTCTTTTGCGCCACCCACTCGCAAGGCGGCGTTACCGAAAAAGACCTGGCTCTCGCCCGCGCGGTTGACCGCGTCGCGGCGCAGTACGAGGCCGAGTGACGGAACATAAGAGTGACGGAGTGGCGGAGTAACGGAGATAAAAGCACGGCAAACACCGATACCCCGACACTCCGTTACATCCTGGCCCCGGTGCTTCCCTTAAAATGCCACGTCGTATGCCGTGGGCACGCCGCTTTTCACCGCGACGGCGTTCGCCTGGACCTGAGGCACGCCGTAGTGCATGAAGTGGATGGCCGCCTGAATCTTGTTGTGGTAGAACTTGGCGTCCGAATTGTCGTTCAGGAAAGCGAAGTACGCTTTCTTGTCCGAAGCGTCCGCCTTCTTCTCGCGGAGGATCGCTTTCAGCCGCTTCTGCGCCATGGCGGCCTGCTCCAGTAACAATGCGCCAGAGATGACGTGGCCCATCATGTCCAGAATGAGCGGCGCGTTCGGCAGCATGACCAGGGGCGCGTCCATCCTGCCGCCGAGGTTCTTCAAGATTCCGCCAAGCTCTTTCACGGCCGCGCCGAGGTGCATGGCCGAGGCCCCGAGATCAATGTCCGTGGCCTGCTCCTGCGCTATTTCTCCCGCCTTGACCATCAGCGCCTGCACCGAGTCGCCGTTAATCTTGAATTTCCGGAAGCAGAGGTCCAGAGCCTGTATGCCGTTCGTCCCCTCATAGATGGGCGCTATGCGCGCGTCGCGCAAGTATTGCTCGGCGGGGTACTCGACGGTGTAGCCGTAGCCTCCGAAACACTGCAGAGAGACATCCACCATCTTCACGCCCCAGTCGGTGCACCACGCCTTGCAGATGGGCGTAAGGACTTCGACCATGCCCTGATACTGTTTCTTGGCGTCGCCCTCGGAAACCCTGGCCATGTCTATGTTGTAAGCCGTGTGGTACAAAAGCGCCCTCATCGCGTGGGAATAGCCCATCTGGGTGAGAAGCATTCGTTTCACGTCCGGGTGCTCCACTATGGGAACCTGCGGGCCGTCTGGGGTCCGGTCCTTGAAGTGCTTGCCTTGCAGGCGTTCCTTGGAGTAGGCCACGGCGTGCTTGAAGGCAGTGGAAGCCAGGGCAAGGCCCTGAAGCCCGACCTCGTAGCGGGCCGCGTTCATCATCAGGAACATCAGCGCCATGCCCTCATTTTCCTTGCCCAGGAGGTATCCTTCGCATCCGTCGTTCGCGCCGAACACCAAGACGCACGTGGGAGAGCCGTGAATGCCCAGCTTGTGCTCGATGCTGCCGACCGTGACGTCGTTCCGCTCGCCCAGCGAGCCGTCCCCCTTGACGCGGAACTTCGGCACGATGAAAAGGGAGAGTCCCTTCGTTCCGGCAGGAGCGTCTGGAAGGCGCGCCAATACGGCGTGCACCATGTTGGCGGCCATGTCATGGTCGCCGCCCGTGATGAAGATCTTCTCCCCGCTGATCTTGTAGGCTCCTTCGCGCACCTTGACGGCCTTTGTCTTGCTCGCGCCGACGTCAGAACCGGCGCCGGCCTCCGTCAGGCACATGGTGCCGCCCCAGTCGCCCTTGTTCATCTTTTCGCAGAATATTTTCTTCAGCTCCTCGGAGCCGAAGGTCTCGATCAGGTGCGATGTCCCGCGGCCGAGCATCACAGAGAGCGTCAACGCCACGTTTGCGCCCAAAAAGAACTCCATCACCGCCGCGCCAACGGATTCGGGCAGCCCCATGCCGCCCCACTCCTGGTCGGCGGTTGTCCCCAGCCAGCCGGCCTCGCAGATCGTCTTGTACGCGGCGCGGAAGCTCTTCGGCAGGACCACCTTGCCATCCACGAACTGTGCGCCAACCCTGTCGCCCTCCTCATTGCACGGCGCTATGACCTCCTGGGCGAGCTTGAGTGCCTCCTCAATGATCATCTCGACGTCGTTCTTTTCGTAGCCCGAGAAGCGCTCGTGCTTCAACAGCTTCACGAAGGGAAG
>JBBIMN010000108.1:5544-7649 GCA_037444385.1 Acidobacteriota bacterium
AACAGGTTGAACTTTACGTCCCTGAGATCGTCCAGGTAGTTCATCTTTCTCTCCTTTTCGGTTCTTGCGTGGAATCAGAAAACCGGAAGCAACCAGCCATCAAATCCGCCATAAGGCCCCAGAGCGGCCCCCGCCAGAGAGCGAAGATAAGCCACCCGGCCACCATTGTCAAGCGGCGATGGATGGAGTGAGCGATGGCCTGGTTGTGCCATTCTTGCTCGTTGACGCGGGGGACAGTTCTATCTATAATTTGCAATTTGAAGGAGGTTCCATGAACCTAGCGCTGGCCACTACAAGCCTTGCCGAGCTGCTCGGCCATTCAGGCTGGATCGCCAAAGGCGTGCTCGTCATCCTGCTCTTCTTTTCACTTATCTCCTGGAGCGTCATCATTGACAGGGTCTTGAACTACTCCCGCTACATGAAGCGCTCGAAAGCTTTTTACGAACATCTCAGGAACGCCGGCAAGGTGACGGACATTTTGCTCGTCGCGAAGGAATCAAAAGACAACCCTTTGAAGGAAATGTTCCTCGAGACCTACAAGGAGCTGCACGACCAGGTGCGCGACCAGCAGCAGGTGACGCCGGGGGCTACGCTGATAAGCGCCACTGGCGAGGCGCGGCCACAGGTGCGCCACACGGAAAACCTCGAGCGCACGCTTCAGCGCACGATGCGCGACCAGACGACGCGCCTTGAGTCGGGGCTCTCGTTCCTCGCCACGACGGCGTCGGCCACGCCGTTCATCGGCCTCTTCGGCACGGTCTGGGGCATCATGGAAGCGTTCAGGGCAATCGGGCTTTCGGGAAGCGCGACCCTGGCTTCCGTCGCGCCCGGCATTTCGGAGGCGCTTATCACCACGGCAGGCGGGCTGTTCGCCGCCATTCCCGCTCTCGTCGGCTACAACCTTCTTGGCCGGAAGATCAAGAGCTTCAACGCCTACATGGAGCAGTTCGCCCTCGACCTGATCAACTTCCTCACCAACCGGTTCGCGTAAGTGAAGAGTGAATGGTAAGTGGTGAAGGGTGAAGAGGAAATGCGGAAGTACATCCGCCCTATCAACCCATAAGGCTATTCACTCATCAACCGGCCCGGCCGGCGGCCTGGCTCCGGCTCTCGACAACCTCGTCCGTCTGCGCGGCGCAAGATTTCTCGGTTCGGACCCGCTTCGCTTCACGCATAGGTACAAAGATGGCGGCGACAAAGAGGTCGCGGCGCTTCTGGCCGCGCTCTTCGCGTACGGCAATGTCAAGGCGATGGGCGCTTTTCTGGACGCGCTTTTTTCCTCGTTGACGCCGCACCCCGCTGTTTTCCTTCGCGGAGGCGACCGGATCAAGAGCGTTTCAGGCTATCGTTTTCAAAGGCCCTCCGATGTCAGCGCCTTCTTGCGCGCCGTGGGCCGCGTGCTTAAACGCTACGGCTCCTTGGAAGCGGCCTTCCGTTCCGCCAAGGGTGGACCGGACGAAAGGCTGGAGGCGTTCGCGCGCCTGTTGCGCTCGAAGGCGGAGCCCGTGACGCCGGGGTTGAGCCAGCTCGTGCCACTTCCCTCAACCGGCTCCGCCTGCAAACGGTGGCGGCTCTTCTTGCGCTGGGTGGTCAGGCCCGACGATGGCCTGGACCTCGGCCTCTGGCGCTGCCTTTCCCCAAGCCAGTTGATCATTCCGGTGGACGTTCACGTCGCGAGAATCGCGCGCGCCCTGGGCTTGACTACAAGGGCAACTCCCGACGCCCGCTTCGCCCAAGAGGTGACCGCCGCTCTCGCCCGGTTCTGCCCGGAGGACCCAACCCGGTACGACTTCGCCCTCGCCCGCCTTGGCATTCTAAAGGAGTGCAAGGGACGCCACGTCGAGGAACTTTGCTCCAAGTGCCCCCTTCGCCCGCACTGCATGTTCGTTCGGGGGGAAGTAGCAAGTATGAAGGATGAATAGCCAGCATCTGCAAGGAGCGGTGGCCTGCCGGACTCTTCTTCAAGTCCGTCAAGTAAAACCTCTCAGGATCAGGACTTTCGCGGGAACATCCAGGAACGCTTTGTACACGCAGATTTGGACGGCAGTGGCCCCAATCCCGCGATGGATATTAGGAATGGCCGGGGAATGTTGGTGAATGAAGCG
>JBBIMN010000109.1:0-7645 GCA_037444385.1 Acidobacteriota bacterium
CGATTTTCGCCACCTGCTTGAAGGAGCATCAGAAATCGTTCGCCGTTTACGCGACCGACAAACCGGGCGACCCGCTCGCGACGATTCCCGTGACGGAGACTGGATCCGCGCTGCGTCCCAACTTCCTCGCCGTCATGGACGGGCCCGAAGACCCGCAAGGCCTCATTCGCAAAGGCAACGAGAACGTGACGGTGTCGCGCCTCAAGGACGCTCAGTTCTTCTACGACCACGACGTGAAGGTCCCGCTGGAGCGCCGCCTCGAGGAATTGAAGGGGATCCTCTACCACCCGAAGCTCGGCACCTACCACGATAAGGCGCTTCGCCTCGAAGCGCTCGCGCGAAAGCTTGCGCCCTTCTTCAACGAGGATGCAGCGCTGGCGGGCGAAGCGGCGAAGCTCTGCAAGGCCGACCTCGCCTCGCTCCTCGTGCAAGAAAAGGAATTCACCTCGCTGCAAGGCATCGCCGGCGGGCTCTACGCGCAGGCGCAGGGGAAAGACGCGGCGGTCGCGCGCGCCATCGAAGAACACTACGGGGAACCGATGCCACACCTTGACGCCAAGAATCACTGGCGCTATCTCAGCATCGTCGTCGCGCTGGCCGACAAGCTCGACACGCTGATCCAATTCTTCTCCATCGGACTCGTTCCGACAGGATCGAAAGATCCTTTCGGCCTGCGGCGCGCCGCGTCGGAGGTCGTGAAGCTCCTCTCCGCTCCGGGCCATGCGCGCGACCTGCTATCGTCAAAAGAAGACTTTCTTTTTGATCTCGGAAAGCTCCTCCGCGAGGAAGCGCCAAACTGCTGCAATGCTCTTTCATCCTTCCTGCTCGAACGCGCGCGATTCCAGTGGGAGGGCGAGACGGTTTATTCAGGCGAGCAGGCCGCGCACCAAGCGTCCCGCGCCAATCACGACGAGCCGTTCGTGCCGCCCTCCCGCCTTTCCTACGACGAGGTGAACGCGGTCTTGTCGCAAGGGCTCGGAGACCTGCTCGACATGCGCCTTCGCCTCGAAGCGCTCCATCAGGTCCGCAACGAGTTCCACGAGGAGTTCGACCATCTCTCGATAGCACACAAGCGCGCGAAGAACCTGACCAAGGATCGGCCGGCCTTTGGTGTTGACGCCGGAAAGTTCCTGCCGGAAAACGAAAAGGAGGGCGCCGGCGAGCGAGGCCTTTTCAACGCGCTCGTTGCCGCCGAAGAGGAGACCCGGAAACTGATCGCGCGCTCCGATTACGTAAGTTTTCTTCGCCGTCTCGCGAAGCTGCGCCCCGCCGTGGACAAGTTCTTCGACGATGTGCTGGTGATGTGCGACCCGGAAGGAAAAGATGCGGCGAAGACGGCGCTTCAGCAGAACCGCCTCGCCCTGCTTCAGCGCCTTGTCGCCCTCTTCGAGAAGGTGGCCGATCTCTCAGAGATCGTGCCGGCTCAACCGAAATAAAATCAGAAGCGCGGAGCCATCTTTACTCATGATACTGACCACCGCCCGCGCGGCGCGCTCAGCCGCCGCGCTTCCGGGCAGAGCCGCCACGACGCTACGGCTTTGGCGCCTGTTGAGGCACTTTGACGCTGTGCGGCGCCTGCGCCGGCGGCTGCTGCTTGGTTCCGCCCTTCGAGCCGCCGTGCGTCTCTTCGCCGTGGTGGCCGGGGACCGACTGTCCCTTGTCCTCGAACCAAGGCCCTTTGTAGCCCTTCTTGTGGCCTCCGCCGTGCTGTCCAGACATTGTCCGCCTCCCGCGCCGCCCGGCAAAAAGTACCGGGGCGCTACCAACAATGTAATGGTTTTGCGCGCCGTTGGCAACCTTGTTGCCTTGGAGCCCGCAAGGCATTACATTTGTACTGGCACGCGATTGACGTCCGGCTTCAGGCCGGAGCCGAAAGGAGACGGCTTATGGGGAGAAAGTTGAGTGGAATCGGGGTCGCGCTCCTGCTTATCCTGCTCCTGGTTCTTGCCGTGCGCTTCGCCCTCTCTTCGCTTGAGACGGCGCCCGCCGTGAACGCAACCGGAAACGTCGAGAAGGTGAAGCGGGAGATGAAACAGGTCCAGGCCAAAGAAGAGGCTCGCATCAAACAGGTGGAAGATGCCGAAGATTCAAAACCGGCGGCCGGTTCCGAATCGAAATAGAGGAGGGTTACATGCCAACCTTCGTTCTGATGACCAGGATGTCTTCCGAGGCTTTGCACGGGGCCAGCGCGCGCAAGACCATGGGGCACGCGTGGCTTCACAAGGTCAAGGAGGCCTGCCCGCAGGTGAAGTGGGTGGGCCACTACGCCATTCTCGGGCCCTATGATTTCATGGACATCTACGAGGCGCCCGACGTGGAGACGGCCCACCGGGTTTCGCTCATCTCCAGAGCCGGCGGGGCGCTCCATGCAGAGAGCTGGCAGGCGATGCCATACGATGCCTTCCTGAAAATCCTTGGCCAGGTCAGCCCGTAGGCGCCATGGTTAATGCGGAGAGTGGAGGGGAAAAGGTGCTTCTTCACCTCTCCACTCCAGACTCCATGCTTTCCAAAACCTCCCAGTTGCTCTCCCTGATCCAGGTTCGCTTCACGAATCTGTCAGGTTTTGGGCATCGGTGCTGGTGGCTTGCGCTCCTGGAAGACCGCCACGACCAGCAGGCCTACGGCGGCGGCCTCAACCGCCGCGAAGAGGAATGAAAAAAAGGTATAGCCAGCGCCGCCGTAATGGAAGGCGCTCGAACCGGCTCTAGGAAGGATGACGCCATAAAAGACCCTCGCCGCAAGCCAGTTGGCGGCCATGAGGGCGAGTCCCCCAAGCGCCATCATTGAGGCCCTGGGGCATTTCTTCCACTCCAGAAGACAGAGCATCCCTCCTAGAATCCACGCCACCCAAAGTGGAAGCCCCTGAACGATAGTCGCGACCAGCGCAGTTCCCCTCATTGCACCGTCTCCTTCCGCGGATTCCCACACACCTCATCCATCGTCTTTTGTGCTCATTCCCTCACCCGCCGAGCCGAGCCCTCTCTCCTTCGGCGAGCATCTCCACGCGCTTCACGCCTGCCTCCAGAAGCCTTTCCTTCAAGTGCGCTTGGGCGTCAGGCTCTCCGTGGACAAGAAAAACGGCTTTCAGCCGCTTGCCGTCAAGGCCGCCAACCCAAGTGACGATCTCCTTCCAGTCGGCGTGGGCCGAGAAGGCGTTGAGGATTTTGACGCGCGCCTTGACAGCGTAGCGTTCACCGAAAATCCTGACCTCTGGAAGCTTGTCGGCTAGAGCGCGCCCCAGCGTGTGCCCGGCCATGAAGCCGACGATGAGAATGGTGTTGCGCGGGTCGGAAACGCCGTGAATCAGGTGGTGGAGGATTCTCCCGCCTTCGCACATTCCCGATGAGGCGATGACAATGCAAGGCATCGCCAGGCCGTTGATCTTCTTGGACTCTTCCGCCGTCGTGACGTAGTGAAGCGAATCGAAGGCGAAGGGATTTTCGCCCGCGAACGGAAAGTCCCGCGCCGTCTCCGCGTCGTAGCATTCAGGATGGGCGCGGAAGATGGCGGTGGCCGATACCGCCATGGGGCTGTCCACATAAACGGGCAGCGGCGGAATCCGCCCCGCATTGTGAAGCTGGTGCAGAAAGTATATCAGCTCTTGCGTCCTTTCGACGGCGAACGCGGGAATGATTATGCGCCCGCCCTTCGCGGCGGCGCCGCGTACCGCCTCCGCCAACTCTTCCAGGGCCGTGTCCATCGGGTCGTGAAGCCTGCCGCCATAAGTGCTCTCGCAGACGAGGTAATCAACGGGCGGAAGCGTCTCCGGGTTCCTGATGATCGGCATGTTCTTCCGGCCGAGGTCTCCCGTGAAGCCCACGGCCAGCCGCTCGCCTTTAGCGGCGATCTCGAACCTTGCCATGGCGGAGCCTAGGATGTGGCCGGCGTCATGCAGCGTCACCGTGACGCCATCCGCCAATTGGCGGGGCCTGCCATAATCCACGGCCACGTATTGCTTAAGCGCTTCATTCACATCGCGCTCGTCAAAAAGGGGCGGAACGACTTTCCGCCACGGCTGGGGGCGCTTGTGTTGCTGCTTTTCGAGGAAGCTCGCGTCGTGGGCCTGGATGTGGGCGGAATCCATCATTACCAACGCGGCAATGTCGCGCGTCGCGGGCGTGCTGATGATGTCGCCCTCGAAGCCGTTCTTCACGAAAAGAGGATAGTTCCCGCAATGGTCCAGATGGCCGTGGGTATTGACGGCAACCATTACCGAAGCCGGGGGCAAGGGGAAAGTGGCGTTCCTCAGGCGCGCCTCCTCGCGGTGGCCCTGAAAGACGCCGCAGTCCACGAGAATCCGCGCCCCACCCGCCTCAAGAAGGTGCTTGCTGCCCGTGACCTCCCCGGCCGCTCCGTACGCCGTTATCGCGCTCATTGGACCTCCAGGAGAGAAGCATAGCCCCAGCGGCGCCCATCCGCAAACTGCCGTCACAGCATCATCATGCCGCCGCTTACCGGAATATACTGGCCCGTGACGAAGCGGGACGCGTCCGATGCCAAGAAAAGCACCGCTCCCGCGATGTCCTCCGGCAGGCCGTTGCGCCTCAGCGGCGTCGCCCGCGCGGAGGACTCCTTCACCGCTGCCGGCAGAAACGACGTGGCGTCCGTCAACGTGAGCCCTGGCGCGACAACGTTGGCGCGCACGCCTGACGGGCCCAGCTCCAAAGCCAGAGATTTCACGAAGGCGTCCAGGGCCGACTTGGCGGAACTGTGGGCGCAAAAGCCTTCGCCCGGATGGCGCGAGAGGCCGCTGCTTATGGCGATGACGCTTCCAGCTTGTCTGGCCACCATCCCTGGAACAACCAGCTTGCAGCAGTTGAAAGCCGCTTTGAGTTCGCCGACGAGCTTGGCCTCGAAAGCCTCCCACGGATATTCGAGGAAGGGCTTGACCGGAAAACCGATAGAGGCGTTGATCACGAGGACGTCCAAGGGGCCAAGCGCCTTCTCGGCCTCCTTCACCATGCGCTCCACCTGATCCCGCTCGCGCGCGTCGGCATTGAGCGCGACGGCCCTGCCGCCTGAAGCGCTGATTGCGTCTACGACGCCGCGGGCCGCCTTCTCGCTTTGAAAGTAGTTCACCACAACCGCCGCCCCCCGAGCGGCCAGCAGTTTGGCCGTCGCCGCGCCGATGCCGCGGCTCGCCCCGGTAACCAGAGCAATTTTGCCTTTCAACTCCATGGCTTCCTCCTTTGAAGTTTATACTAATCCGATAGGGAAGGGGGCAACCCCTGCCCTCTCGGATTATTAATATGACCCTACTTCCTATCAGCCGCCTTTGCCCTTCTCTCCATGCAACGCGCCAAGTTTTTCGTCGGCCTCCCTGAGCCTCCGGGCCAACACCTGAATTATGCCCTCCGCAATCTCCACCTGTTCGTGGAGCACCTCGTAGAACGCGTCGCTCGAAATCTCCAAGAGCTCGGTTTCGGTGACAGCGGTCGCCGAAGCGCTGCGCCGCTGCGCTTCAAGGACGGCCATCTCGCCAAAGGCCTCTTTTGGCCCCAGCCGCGCGATGGCTTTCTCTCCGACCCGAATCTCCACCGCGCCGCGCATGATCACGTAGACCGCGTCGCCCACGTCCCCCTCCTTGAATATCGTCTCCTGCGGCTTGCAGCTCTTAACCTCCGCGACGTGAGCCAGCGGCGAGAGGTCTTCCCCCGACAGCCGCTCGAAAATGGGAACGCTCTTCAAAAAGAGCACCTTCTCAACCGTGCTGTACATCGAAACCTCCGTGGGCGAAGCCAGCGCGGCGGCCAGCCTGGCCACCGCCGGGTCCTTGTCTTCTTTCAGTTTCGCCGCCTGCGCCTTTTCCCCCTCTCCGCCTAAAGCCGCAATGGCTATCAGGGCTCCCTCGCGGGCAAGCGGCTCCGAGCTGGAAAGGCGCGAGAGCGCCAGCGCGATAACGCCATTCTCGCGGTGAACCTTTGCCGCGTGAAAAGCGGCGAGCGCGGCGTATGGATCGTCGTCCTGGCACATGTCCCTCAAGAACGAGACGGGGGCCTTGGGAGGAGGCGCCAACCCCTTCGCCTTCTCCAGCGATTCACCCGCCGAAAGGTCTTCGAAGAAAGGCATCACGCTTTTCTTGAGCGGCGGCTCTAGAAGATTGTCCAGGACCTCGATGGCGAAAGAGCGCTGCGACGGGAGGGACAGGTTCCGCAGCACCAAGCCCACCTCAAGCCTGTCATAGCGCAGCTCCAGGAGCCGAAGGACGCGACGCTCCGCCCTCCTGATCCTCAGCTCGACGAAGTCCTCCAAAAGCTCGGTATGGTAGCGCTCCTTCGCGACCCGCCATGAGGCGATCAAGCCGTATGCCTCCGCGAGCTCCGCATCCACGCGCGCCTGGACCTCGGCAAGCGGAAGGGGCCTGATGCCAAGCGCGCTCCGCAGGTGGCCCATCGCCGCGTAGCACCTGAGCCTTATCTGCCCCTCCATCACCGGAGCGGTCCGCCGCAGCGCCTCGAAGGCCCCAACATCGCCGATATCCCGGACGATGCGGGGAACCAGCAGCCGCGCGGCCCTCGGCACCCTGCTGTCCTTGAGGAGCGCCATGAGCGGCTCCAACGCCTCGGCCCCCATCGCCGCAAGCGCCCTGCCGGCCCTTCGCTGGTGCGATCCGCCGGCGAGCTCTTGCAGAAGAACCGGAATCAGCCTTGGATCGGCGCATCCCGCGGCGGCTTTGAGGGCGGCGGCGCGCACCTTGCGGTCGGGATCCTGAAGAAGAGTTCGCAGAGGCCGGTAGGCCGAAGGACCGAGCCTTCTGAGGACGTCCGCCGCCTCCACTCTCATAGCGGCATCGCCGCCGCGAAGGAGCGCCTGAAGGCGGCCCGTGCCAAGCATCTCTCCCTCCACGCCCGCCTTCGCCATCAGGCCAGCGGTAGCGGCAGAACGCACGCTCTTCTGCGGGTCTTCGAGAAGCGGCGCGACAAGGTCAACGGCATCGTCCCCCTCCAAGACGCAGAGTGTCTCCGCGGCGGCGGCGCGGACTTCGGCGTCCTCGTCACTTAAGGCCGCGCGCGCCTTTGGAGCGCAGCTTGACTCGCCGAGGATTGCCGCGCGCAGAATCGCCTCGCGGCGCACCCGCGCGGTGGGATGGCCGCAGAGCCTTTCAAGCGCCAGGCTCAGTTCCGGGCTCCTCTCCGCGCACAAGCGGTCCAGCGCGTGCAGCACGACCGCCTGGTCGGGCGAATCGAGCGCGCGAAGGAGCACTCCCCTGCTTTCCGAGTCGAGCACGAACTCCTGGTCCAGCGCGAAGGCCGAGGCGAGGCCCGCAACCGACGCCTCAAGCGACCGCAGATAGAGCCGCCTGACACGCGGCAGCAGCATCAGCCACAAAGCCGCCACCGGAAGCGTGACGAAAGCCATCTGGCGTACCGGCACCTTGAACGCGGCAAGCGCCACGAGAGCCAGGCCACCGATGCCATACGAGAGCGGCTTGACGGCGACTTCCAAAAGCGCCCTCGCCTTTGCCTTCACCATCGGAGCGAATGGTACGTAGAGCACTTGCATCGCCGTTTCGTGGATGGTGAACTGAAGGCCGTTGTCGCTGAATTTCATCAGACAAGCCGCCGCAAGGCCGCCAGTGGCCAGGAGCGCGGCCGCCGATCCCCCAAAGCAGAGCGGCATCACGAGAAGCGCCGCCAGAACGCCG
>JBBIMN010000110.1:0-280 GCA_037444385.1 Acidobacteriota bacterium
CCTTCAACGCGGCAAGCCGGACCGGCATCTCGTCGTTTTCCAGAAGCGCGAGGAGCGCCTTGGCGGTTTGCGCGTCCGTGCTCTGAGCCAAGAACAGCGCCGCCTCGGCCCTTACCCAGAGGTCGGTGTCTTGAAGAGCGCTTACCAGCAGGTCGGGCTGGCGGGCCAAAAGCTGGCGCCCCAGCGCGCTGACGACGGCCCGCCTTACTTTAGCGTTGGCGTCGGCCAGAAAAGGCAAGAGGCGCGAAAATCCTTCGGGGCCGCCCTTCGACGCGACAAG
>JBBIMN010000110.1:290-7610 GCA_037444385.1 Acidobacteriota bacterium
ATGGGACTCGGATCGGCAAGGCCTGGCATGAGCGAAGCTATTTCGCCGGGGCCAAGTCCCTCCGATATGAGCTGGTAGCCCGCTTTGCGAACGGCGCCGTCTTCCTGGGCGATCAGGCTTTGTCCCGCGGCGGCTGCCTGCTGGCGTAAGTCGGGCCTGCGGCGGCAAAGCGAACGAATGGATGTGAGGGCCGTTTCCTGGTAAGAAGAGTCTTCCGAGCGGAGCGCGTCCAGGAGCTCGTGGAGCGCACGCGTGTCTTCCATTTGCCCCAGCGCCGCCAGGGCCTCCGAATGAATTTGAAAGTCGTCCTCGCGAGCATGAGCCAGGAGAGGGACGACCGCTTCCCTGGAACCCGTGGCCGCCAAGAGCTGTATGAGGACGAGGTGGCGTTGAGACGCCTGATCAGGTGTGGCACGGCGGCGGAACCATAGCGGGAGGCCGCCTGGAAAGCGTCGCGCTGAAGGTAGGGGTTGTCCAGTTCGTCAAGAACCCTTGGCAATAGCGTGAGGTCGGTCAGAGAGCCGGCAACCAGCAGCATCCCGCGCCGCTCTGGAATCTTCGACTCCGGCCAGATGTTTTCGAGCTTTTCTATCAGCGGGAGCGGGAAATGGTCGCGAAGAATTCTGGCAATCTCGGATTGATGGCGAAGCAGAAACGCTTCGGGCATCGAGGCGTTGTGAATCAGGCCTATCGTGTTCATCAGTTCCGGGATGTGGGTCTTGGACTCAAGCGCCCTTTCCAGAAGAAACGGGATCACGGCGGGGTCGCCCATTTTGCCAAGCGCCTTAAGGATCGCTTTTTGAAAACGGGCCGTGTCGTACAACTCCATCAGCTTCTGGGCGCCCACCGGCCCGCCGGTGTCGGCCAGCGCGTCAACGATGTGGAAAAGGACCCAGTCATCTCCCCGCGCCATGAGATCAAACAAGACCGGAAGGTTGCCGGAGTCCCTCAGTTTTCCGAGGCTGGTGATCGCCGCGCAGACTATGTTCTTATTCTCGTGGCTAAGGTAGTAGATGAGGTGAGGCACGGAGCCTTTGCCAGGTATTTCTCCAAGAAGCAGGATCAGCGCAAGCTTGACATCGGGATCTTCCTCGACCAATGCCTCGTATGCGTATGGAAGGACGGCCTGGCCCAGCTTGACTAGCGTTTCGAGCGAAGTGTTGCGCCGCCCGGCGTTTTCGGCGTCGTGCAGCCCTTCGAGCAGAAGTGGAATGACGTCGTTGGGGGGCTGGGCAAGCGCGACCTCCACGGCCGCCTTGCGAACCCTCCAGTTGGCATCGCCCAGGAGCTCGGGCAACAGAGGCAATGCGGCTGGGGACGGCTCTTCCAACAGGGATAAGGCCGCCTTGCGGCGCTCCTCCACGTCACTGGAAGCCGCGAGCCTCGCCCAATCTTCGCCCATGTGCACCCCCTTTAGCCACGATGAAGGTAATCGGCCACCACCTGCCTAAGAAGGTTGCCTTTTCCAGGGAAGCGCTCTTCCACGTAACGGCGGCCTTCGGCTGCTTCGTCCGCGAAAATTCGGAAGAAATCCTCCACTCGCTTTACCTGAGCCATCCGGGCCGGTTCATACACCAGGATGTCGGTGAGGACGATGCGCGCCAAGCGGAGCGCTCCTTCTCCGGCTTCGTCTCCGTGGGCCGTCTCTTGCATCGGAAAGTGGAGGTGGTATGTAAGCTTGTTGAGAATCGCGCCTTCGCTCCAGCCTTCGTCAATGTAGTCATCCGCCCCGTAAAGCGATTCAGGGAGCCTGGTGTAACGTCTTGGGTTGTGTATAGCTCCCAGGAGCACCACGGTTTCTGGCTTGGCCCCCTCCTTGGCCAAGCGGGCGATTAGGTCCGTGCCCATGAGCTTTGGCAAGTAGGGGTTGACCAGGAGTAGCCGCGGTTTTTCGCGGACCACCACTTTGAAAGCCTCCTCACCGTCCTCCACGACGAAAAGGTGAAGCTTCTGCTTGGCCAGAGTGCCCACGAGAACGGTCCTGAAATCGCGCTGGATGTCCGCTACGACGGCCTTTACACCATTGCCCTTCCCCTTGATTTCGTGGGCGGCCTCCTGCGAAGGGGCAACGAGAAACTCCTCGCCGCAGCTCTTGCAGCGCACGCGCAGCAGACGGCTTCTTGCGTCGGTGATACGGTAACGCTTCAAGCACCCTGGACATTGTACAATCATGCGGTTCTCCCTGTTGTATCAAAGGCGAGGAAAAGGGGGAGGTTGAGCAGGGCCACCGTTCTGTCTCTGTGGTGAAAAACGCCCTCGACGAGTTCCTGCTCTTGCGGCAGGAAGCTCTCCGGAGGGGGCTCAAGAGCGCCGAGGTCCACCTCGACCACCTGCTCGATCCCGTGGGTATAGATGCCGAAAAGCTCCTCTCCCAGGTCCAGTACGACAATCTTGGCCGATTCCTGTTGCACCGCCTCTTCAGGCAGATCAAGGCGGGCCGCCCCGTCCAGCACCATGACTATTCGGCCCCTCAGAGAGAAGATACCACGCAGGTAGCCAGGAGAGTGGGGGATCGGCGTGGCCGGGCGAGCGTCAATGATTTGAGAAACGTCCGAGATCGGAATGGCGTATCTGCGGCGGCCGAGCTTGAAGATCAAAAGCTTTTCGAGGTGGCGCTCCGTGTTTTCTTGCGGCTTACCCAAGGAACTTTCTTCCGCTGGCAGATGGCCAGAGGCGACAGGGCCGCTGGAAGGCGGTTCTGGCTCTATGGTCCCAGGTGCTGCCGAGATCTCCTCATTGGCGGCAAAAGGCTCAATCGCCTTAGCGGCCTCTTGCGCCGGAACCTCGTGGTTATTCCGCTCCAGCGGGACGGCGGCCGCTTTTGCCTTTTTTCGAATCTTGGCAAGGTCCACGAACACCTCCAGAACCTATTATTATAGAAAAGGCCGGGGAGGTAAGCAAACGAGCGCGCGTTCAGCCTCGGCCGAAAGCGCGGCGCAACTCTTCGAGAGCAAGCTGGGCGTGCCTTCGTACGGTCACCTCGCGGATGCCCATCATCCTGGCAAGTTCAGCGTTCGGCACGCCGAGCAATTCTCTAAGAAGAAATACCAGCCTGCGAGCTTTGGGCAACCCGTCCGCCCATCTGTAGAGATCGCGAACCTGAACCTTAATCCCTTCGACCGCCAGCGCCGGAAGATTTTCGGGCAATTCCTCCAACGACTCGTGCCTTCGCCTGTGGCTCGCCAAGTGGGTGTAGGTCCTGCGCACGGCGATTGTGCGCAGAAAGGGAAGCGGATCTTCTCCCGTTCGCAGACGCGGCAGAGCCCGAAAGAAACGGTAGAACGTGTCCTGGAGAATGTCCTCGGTATCTTCCCTGCATGGGACCATCTGGAACACGAGCCGAAAGATCAGAGGCGAATAGGCCTGTACAAGGGCCTCGAAGGCCGGCTCGTCGCCGCCTTTTGCCGCCTCCATCCAGCGAGTGATCTCGTCCCCGTCATGCACGGATGTTAGTATAGACTTGTATTTCCGCGATTGTCCACCGCGACAACGGTATAGAAGAGAGGCAGAGTAGCCGAACCGTCGCAGTATGTCACTGCGGAACCTGGAGCCACCGAAGGCAGGGTGGCTAAGAACGTGTAGGAAGATGGCCTCACGTGGTCCGAGGAGTGGCTCATTGGATAGAAGCCGTAAAGGTTATAATGGTCAAGAAGCGCGGCGTGGCCGTCAATCGCCGTGCCCACCGCTATGAAGCTGACCTCGGTTTGCGCGCCGCATGAGGCGTTTTTGGCCACCTTGAGGCCAAGAATGGAGGAGGGCGGCGCGTTGGAGGCGGGCGAGCGGTTTCCAGCGGCGTCCAACGCGACGACGAGGTACGTCACGGTCCCGGCCAGCGAGACGGCGCCGGTGTCGGTGTATGTATAGGTAGACGCCAACGTTGCAGCCACTGATATCTTAGCGTTTGGCGCGCTCGTGGAAACTGTGTCAAGGTTCCAATTGTAAGAGTTCACTACGCGGAAAATCTGAAAACTGGATACCGTGCAAGGCTGGCCGCCCACGTCCACCAATGGCTTTGACCATGTAAGCGCAAGGTCGTTGCCGGACCGTGTGACCATAAGGTCCGTAATCATGGCGGGAGGCCTTATCGCCAGGCGCAGGCCCGTTGGTACGCCGGATGTTTCGCTGCTGTAGGAGCTAGTCTTGCTGGAAGTGTTCGTAGCTGTAAGCACGAAGTAGTACCGCGTGTTGGTGGCCAAGCCACTCAACAGCGCCGTAGTGGTTGTCTTGGGGAAATTTTGTGAGCTGGTATAGACGCCGCTCACCGTGCCCCGCCAAAGAGTATAGTGGTCCAGGTCGCTTTCGCTGTTGGCGTTCCAACCTATGTTGAGAGAATCGCCGTTGCCCGTGTCGGTCGCCGTCAAACCGGAAGGCGCGGAGGGAGGGTTGGGGTTGAGCGGCGTCGCCGAGACAGTGTTGGATGGCGGGCCTTCGAAGCCGCCCGAATCAACTGAGGTGGCATAATAGCTGTAGGTGACGGTGTTGGTTAATGGGGTGTCCGTGTACGAAGTCTGCGCGCCTGGAAGAGAAGAAGCAATTTGCGCCCAGCTTGCACCGCCGTTAGAGGACCGGTAAAGGTGAATGTATGTGGCGGCAGGCGATGGAGAGGACCATGTCAACTGGACAGAGGCGTTCTGCGCCGTGGCCGCGAGCGAAGTGGGCGCCTTGGGCGCGGGAAGCTTGAGCGCAAGCACCGGGTCGCCGAGCGTGACGTTATTTAGAATGCCGCGTGTATCGGAGGAGGGGAGCGAGAACCTGCCGGCTTCGACCAAGTCTCCGTCCACGCGGACTTTGTACATTCCAAAAGCCTGCTGGAAGAAAGTGCCGTTGAAAGAGTCGTCTTCTGAAACGTATCCTATGGTAGTGTTGCCGCAAGAGCCGATGGAACCACGGTCTGACCGGATGAAGAGGTCCTTGGCCAGCGCTGGCGCGGGTGTGTCGGGCTCGTCGAAGGCCGACGCGTAGCAGGTGCCATTGATGACGAACGGCAAATGCGCCGTGGGGCTAAGCAAATCAACGTCTGACTGGGTGTTGCCGTTTCGAACCTTATCGCTGGTAAAAAATGAGGCGCTTCCGCCGTAATAACCCCACCAATAGAAAAGCCCGTGCCCGACGTAGCTGATAAGGGCGCAATTGGGCAAGGCCGCGCGTATATCGCTGGCGCAAGTCGTTGAATCGGTACCGTTGTAGGGCGGCTGGCCGTAGTAGATCTTTTGGCTTGTCCAAGGCGAGACGAGCCACGCCGAAGCGAGCGTGTTGTTCAGGTTTTCAAAGTTTTGTCCCTCGGCATCGGTCTGGTCGGAGATCAGCAGCGCTTGGCCGTACCAGGAGCCTGAAAGCGCCTGGTCCTCGTAGCCCATGAGTTTGTTAAGGATCGCTTCAGAGGTCGAGAAGCTGGTGGCTGGAATGCGCCCCACGGCCGCGTCGGGGTAGCCGTCGCCATTCCAGTCGGCATACCAGCAGTCGGATGCGTAACGGCCCAAGCGCGCTGCATCACCCATATCCTCGAACATCATAGTGGGGATGAAATTCTTAAATCCGGCGGTGCCTAGGTAGTTCTTGTAGTCGTAGGTCCCATCGCCAAAAATCAGCACGTACCCCGGGCGGTTCTGGGGGAGCCATGAGGAACCTATCGCATTGAAAAAAGTCCTAAATGCTGTTGGATCAAAGATGCCGTAGGAAAAGTTATCGTAAACGTCCTGGGCCTCCACCACTTTGACGCGAAGGCTTGTTGAGCGGCGCGCGATGTACCGCTGCCACGCGCTTAAAGGGTCAGTGGATTCGAAGTCAGAAGTCGTCAGGATGAGCAGGTCTGCTGCGTTGGAGGGGTCCGAAAGCGCCGCCGGATTGGCCGCCACGGCGCTCGTAGGCGTGAGGGGAGAACAGGAAAGAGCCACCGCGCGGGTTGTCACTAAAGGATTTTGGGCCATCTCGAAAGTCAAGGTTCCGCTCGAAAATATTCCGCCGGTGAGCTGGACCGGCAAGGCCAAACCGGTCGTGGCGTCTTTCACGCTAACGTCAAAGGCATATGGCGATGAAGCGAAACCGGTCGTGATATAAGAGGCGTTCGCATTGACATCCGCGAAGCCAAGTGCGCCTGAATCGCTGGCCAGGTAACGGTCATAACTCAGTTCGAAAAAATCTGGGATGGCCCAATCCGGGCCCGCCGCGCCGTTAAGCGCGAGCGTGAGGGTGACGGCGGCAGTCGTTCCGGGAGAGGCGGACGAAGATATGAGGCCAGCGAAGGTTCTGGACGTGTCGGACAGGGCGACGCCCGTCCAGGCAAAGGGGTTGGCGGTGCCGCTTGATGGATCAATAGTGTTGGCGGTCAGGCTGAGGCTATGGGTATAGACTGTCGTCCCGGCAAGGACCGCCCTTACTACGAGGTCACCTCCCGAAGCGTGCGGAAGGTTCGCGCCATAGTCTTGGGATGAAAGATACGTTGGGGGGATGGCCGGATTTGCAAGCCACGGAGCCCAGAACCAAACGTCGCCGTTCGGGCGAAGGTGATCCACGGTGTCAATGCGGCTGTTTTGCTCCAGGTGGAGCGTGGCCTCCGTCCTGGTGACATTAGGATAGCCGTGCGTAGGCATGGCGGCGACCGCCGCCATGCGCGTCCCGGCGGTTGAGTCGGCATAGAGCCAATAGACGTTAGTGCCGGTAAAGTCGCCACCGTTCCAGACGTTGCGGCTGGTGATTGAAAGCTTCTGGCCGTAAAATACGACGGCGTCGGGAGGATCGAAATGGCCATCCGATTCGCCCTCGACGAGGATGGGCAGCTCCACCGCGCGGCTTGTCAAGTGGAAGTTTCTTGGGGCGAATTGGGCCGGGTTGAAGCCGAGGCCGGTGAGCGTGCTGTAATCAAGGCGGTAAACGCCATCCTGGTTGATAGAGATGCGCAGCAGCGGCGTCAAAAGCCCCTGAGGAGGAAAAGAATAGGCAACGGGTGGCTCCGCTTTGGACAACGTATTACTCGCTCCAGCAGTGGCGCCTGAAAGTCGCTCGGGCTGCGGTTTTACGTCGGCGGGGTTCAAGAAAAGGGCGCTTTCTTTTAAAAAGGGCGGAGCGCTCTGATTGATGGCAAAACGCCCGGAACCAGCGACGATTCGCACTTTAAAGGTTCCTTGGCGCACCAGTGCAAGATTGCCGGCGCTATCGCCGCGCCTCAAGGGGCGGACAAGAATTTCCTGGTAAGGAATGTTGTGCCAGACTCCCCGCGCGCCCAAGCGCGCCCAAGCCAGCTCCTCAGTTTGCGGGAATCTGTTCTCACGCCAGCTTGGAGGCGCGGGCCGTTCTTCGATAAGCGTGGCTCCTGCTTCCAGC
>JBBIMN010000111.1:0-7539 GCA_037444385.1 Acidobacteriota bacterium
GGCGCAGCACAACCGTCGCCGAAGGCATCCCACTTCCATCGCGGAATTTGGGTCAAAGGGTAGAACCGGCACGCTTGATGATACATCTGCCATCGAAGCTCCGGCCCTCCATCGAGGCGCTTGTGAAGGCGTAGCGTCGCCTCTGCTTTCCTGAATGCGCGAGGCCCCCGTTTCCGGGGGCCTCTTTTTGCAGCTCAACGGCTACCCAACGAACAAAAGGAATATATCTTTGACGTCCTGCGTCTCACCTTCATTCCACCCTGTTAAATCACCCCGCCATCTTTGCCAGGCCGCGCCGTAACCGCGCAAGCGTCCGCTCGCGGCCCATCGCGTGAAGAAGATCGAAGATGCCCGGGCTTTCGCTCCGGCCGACGAGAAATAAGCGAATGGGGTGGATGAGCGCCCCGGCCTTGACACCGCGCTCGTGAGCGTGGGCGCGAAGGAGCGCTTCGAGCTTCTCCTGTGTCCAAGCCGCCGGCGCCCCGGCTTCCAGCTTCTGAAGAAGCGCCCGCAGCGCGTCGAGCCCGGCCTGATCCTTCCCGGCTTTCTCCAGCGCCTTCGGTTCGCAAGAGAAATCTGCCGTCAAAAACGGAACAAGCGACGCCGCGAGTTCCTTCATATCCTTCGCCCGCGTCGCCATCACCTTGACGGCGGTCTCATCGGGCTCCGGCGCGCCATTCATCAGAGCATCGAGGAAAGGCCGCAGCAAGAGCTTCAGCTCGCACGGAGGCGTGCCTCCGATCACCTTCGCGTTTGTAAACGCCAGCTTGGCGCGGTCGAAGACGGAGGCCGATTTCTTCACCGCATTAAGATCGAACCGCGCGATGATTTCGCTCATGGTCAGATACGGTTCTTCGCCGAGGTTCACTCCGAGCTGCGCGAGAAAATTGAACAGCGCGAGAGGCAGAATGCCCTCGTCACGGTACGCCATCACGGAAGTCACGCCGTGTCGCTTGCTGAGCTTCTTCTGGTCCGTCCCGAGAATGAGAGGCAGGTGGCCGAATACCGGCGTCTTGTAGCCGAGCGCGCGGTAAATCGCGATCTGCTTCGGAGTGTTGCTGATGTGGTCCTCGCCGCGTATGACGTGCGTCATCCGCATCTGGACATCGTCGCTTACGACGGAGAGGTGATAGGTCGGCGTTCCATCGGAGCGCAGAAGGATGAAATCATCCATCTCGCCGGGCTCAAAGCGGATCGGCCCTTTGACGACGTCGTCCCACTCGATCGCCTCTTCCGGCACCATGCAGCGCACGACGAACGGCTCGCCAGCGGCGGCGCGCCTCTCCGACTCTTCTTTCGAGAGGCTGCGGCAGAGGCCGTCGTACTTCCACTCGTCCGGCTTCGCCATCGCCGCCTTGCGCAAGGCTATGGCCTCTTTCGCGCAGAAGCAGCGGTACGCGCCACCGGATGCGAGCAGCGTTTCGGCGGTCCTGGCGTAAAGCTCCTTGCGTCCGTTCTGGAAAAACGGGCCCTCGTCCCACGTTATGCCGAGCCACGAAAGCCCGTCGAGAATCGCCTGCGTCATCTCTGGAGTTGACCGCGCCTCGTCGGTATCCTCGATGCGCAGAATGAAAACACCGCCGTGCTTTTTCGCGAAGAGCCAGTTGATCAGCGCCGTGCGGGCGCCGCCGACGTGAAGATAACCCGTAGGAGAAGGAGCAAAGCGTACGCGTACGGACATAACCAAACCTCCCAGGCCGATCATCGTAACACACCAAAGACGCCAAGATGCGGAGGAAACGTACAGTTTAGAGTTGAGAAAGGAAAGCCTTTGCCCCCGGGAATACACTTTTGAGAGAACAGGCGGGGATGTTGAGAATTGTCACAAGAAGCCGTGCGTGAATGAAAGTTAGCCGGGGTGGTTTGTCAAAGGGACAATGCCGAAAGACTGAAAGGTGCTTCTTGACCCTTTACCCTTTACTCGATTCTCATCATGCCCCCATTGCGGCGGGAACGGTAGATCAGGTCTCCTCCGGCTCGTCCTCGCCTCTCAGGCCCTCGATCCCTTCTTTGGCGATGAGCGGCACGAGAACCAGCGCCGCCGCGGGATCGGGGCCCACCACCATCCCAAAGCCGCGTTGAGGACGAGGCCCGCCAGGGTCGTCAGCGAAAGCCACGCGCACGCAAAGCTTTCGTACGCGTCGGTGCGCAGGGCGCGGCTGGAGGTGGCGCGCGACGCCCGCAGTTTCTCCCAACCCAGCGCGGGCATGACTATAAGGGCGGCGGCGGTGACCGCCATTCCCGCGGCGCTCGAGCGCGGTTCGGCTCCAAAGCCTGCGATGCGGCGCACGGACTCCACGAACACGTAGAGCGCGAGCAGGAGCAGGAGCACCCCGGCCGCGCGGGAGGCGGTCCGCTCGGCTCTCTCTATTTGTACCAGATTGTGTCCGCGCATTTCGCGGACGAAGCGCCAGCCCACGACGAGGGCACTCGCGGTCTCCACGAATGAGTCGGCGCCGAAGGCGGTGAGCGCGACCGAGCCGGATGCAGTCCCCGCCGCGACGGCTACCACGCCTTCGAAAAGGTTCCACGCCACGGTCAGAGCCGACAGGGCAGCGCCCCGCCTCGCAAGAGCGGCTCTTGTTGTCAGGTTGGGCACCGGGCCAGTGCCGCGAGAATCGCGGCCAGGGCTTGTCTTCGAGCATCCCGCCATGACGACCGCGTCTTTCCTGGAATGATGCGATCGGGGAGTTGGATCACTTTCTTAACTTTTCACCCTCTTGCTTTCTCACTTTCTTGGCGCCTTTAAGGCGAACGTTCTTATTATTATTTTGCGCGCGCGCGGGCTTGCGCATCACTTCTTCCAGGACTTCCGGGATCTCTTTGACGAATACGAAGCGCATGTCCTTCTTTGCTTCGTCGGTGAGGTCGTCCAAATCGTTCTGGTTCTTTTCTGGCAGGACGACCTCTTTGATGCCGGCGCGTTTCGCGGCCAGGACCTTCTCCTTGATGCCTCCAACCGGCAGGACTTTCCCCATGAGGCTTATCTCGCCCGTCATGGCTACGTCGTCGCGCACCGGCTTGTTCGTCAAGAGAGAGACGAGGCTCGCCGTGATCGAGACGCCCGCCGAGGGGCCGTCTTTCGGCGTGGCGCCCGCCGGAACGTGAACGTGCAGGTCTTTCTGCTGGAATATCTTTTCATGGATGCTCAATTCGTTCGCGTGGGAGCGTATCCAGGAGAGCGCGGCGTATGCCGATTCCTTCATCACATCGCCCAACTGGCCCGTGAGCATGAGGCTCCCCTTGCCGGCCATCGCCGTTGACTCGATGAATAGAATGTCCCCGCCAACTGGCGTCCAGGCAAGCCCCGTCGCGACGCCGGGCCTGTCAATGCGTTCGCGCGTTTCGAGGTAGACCAGTTTGGGGCCGAGATGATCCTTCAGGTTCTTTGCCGTGATGACCGCCTTTTTCTTGTTGCCGCTGACGCGCGCCTTCGCCGCTTTGCGGCACACCGCCGCCATCTGGCGCTCCATGTTGCGGACGCCGGCCTCGCGGGTGTAGTCCGTGATGATGGCCGAAAGGGACTCCTTGGTGAATTCGATTTGCGTTGGTTTCAGGCCGTGGGCATCGAGCACTCTCGGCAGGATGTGGTTGATGGCGATGTGAAGCTTCTCCTCCTCCGTGTA
Organism: Acidobacteriota bacterium; assembly: GCA_037444385.1. Classification (GTDB taxonomy): domain Bacteria; phylum Acidobacteriota; class UBA4820; order UBA4820; family DSQY01; genus JAEMPZ01. Next base: position 3,627 of record JBBIMN010000111.1, read on the forward strand.
GCCGGGAAGCCTCAAGACCTCCATGCGGTCGAGAAGAGGCTGCGGAATGGTCTCCAGGATGTTGGCCGTGGCGATGAACATCGTCTTGGAAAGGTCGAAGGCGACTTCGAGGTAGTGGTCGGAAAAGCTGAAGTTCTGCTCCGGGTCGAGCACTTCGAGAAGCGCCGAGGTCGGGTCGCCGCGGAAGTCCATTCCGACCTTGTCGAGTTCGTCCAGCATGAAGACGGGGTTGTGGCTTCCCGCCCTGCGCATCCCCTGGATGATCCGGCCCGGCAGAGCGCCGACGTAGGTGCGGCGGTGGCCCCTGATCTCGGCCTCGTCCCTGATGCCGCCCAGGCTCATCCGCACGAATTTTCGTCCGAGCGAGCGGGCGATGGAGCGGCCGAGGCTGGTCTTGCCCACGCCGGGCGGCCCGACGAGGCAGAGGATGGGGCTCTTCAAGTCCTTCTTGAGCTGCTGAACGGCGAGATACTCAACGATGCGGTCCTTGATTTTTTCGAGGCCGTAGTGGTCCTCGTCAAGAATGCGGCGCGCCCTGGTGATGTCGAGGCGGTCCTTGGTGGTCCGGCTCCAGGGAAGCTCCACGAGCCAGTCAATGTAGGTGCGCGAAACCGTGTACTCGGCGGCGGAGGGGTGCATGAGGGCCAGCCGGTCAACCTCTTTCAAGGCGACGGCCTCGACATCCTTCGGCATCTTTGCCTTCGCCACCTTGGCCTTCAGCTCATCGGTTTCGCGGGCCCTGTCGTCGCCCTCGCCCAGCTCCTTCTGGATCGCCCTCATCTGCTCCTTGAGGAAATAGTCCCGTTGCGCCTTGTTGACCTTGTCGCTGACCTCCGACTGTATCTTGCTGCCAAGCTCTACCACCTGAAGTTCGCGGGCCAGTATGCCGGCCAGCATCTTGAGGCGCTTGAGCGTTCCCGTCTCCTCCAGGAGCGCCTGCTTCTCGGCGAGAGGAATGGACAGATTAAAGGCGATGGTATCAACGAGCCGGTTGGAATCGTCGTAACGCTGAAGCGCGCCCACGACCTCCTGCGGAACTGAAGCGCCCAACTGCGCGAGCTTCTCGTACTGGCTCATCACGTTCCGGTGAAGCGCCTGCACTTCGATGCTGTGGTCCTCGTCGTTGGCGAGAAAGGCGACCCGTGCCTCGAGAAACGACTCGTTCGGGGTGTACTCCTCTATCGCCACCTTGCCCTGCCCGTGCACTATGACCGACAGGTTGTTCGGCGCCACGCGCATCAGGCGCAGGATCTTGGCGACGACGCCCACTTTGTATATTTCCTGCGGGGATGGGTCCTCCTGCTCGCCGTCCTTTTGGGCGACTATGACCAGGAAGCCTTCCTGGCGCGTGGCCTGTTCCACGGCGTGGAGGGAGCGCTCGCGGCCAACCGCGAGCGGAATGATCATGTCTGGGTAGAGCAGCGTGTTGCGAAGCGGCAGGACTGGCAACACGGGATTTTCCTTGAGTTTCTCGGCGAGGTTGATTTCTCCTTCGGGGTTCATCCGCACTCTCCTTAAGCGATAGGATAACCAAGGGCGGGGCCGGATGCAAGCACTTGAGAACTTTACAGCGCCGATGATGTTGTGGTAGGATGCACGCCTTGAGAGAATAGCGCAACGAAAGCGCGAAAAAAGAGAGGCACGCTATGGAGCGTACGCAGAAGAAGGACATCATGGAGCAGTACAGGCAGAACCCGGCGGACACGGGCTCTCCCGAGGTTCAGATAGCCCTCCTCACGGAGCGCATCAGCGGGCTCACCGACCACATGAAGAGCCACGGGAAGGACTTTAGCACCCGCCGCGGCCTGGTTATGCTGGTCGGGAAGCGCCGGCGCCTTTTAAACTACCTGAAAGAGCGGGACATAGAGCGGTACCGCAGCGTCGTATCTCGTCTGGGCCTCCGTAAGTAGCCCTTCGCCAATCTCAGCTCATCATCCCCAACTTTCGGGCTCAACGTGTAGCCCTTGCGAGGTATTGCATGTACAACGAACAGTCGGTTGAAATCGAGATCGGAGGACGGACGCTCCGTTTCTCCACCGGCAAAGTAGCAAAACAGGCCAGCGGCTCCGCCTGGGTCCGCTATGGAGATTCCGTCGTCCTGGTGACTGCGGGCATGGACAAGCGAGACCGCGAGGGAATTGATTTTCTTCCCTTCACCGTTGATTACCGCGAATATACTTACGCCGGAGGCCGCATTCCAGGCGGCTTCTACAAAAGAGAAGGCAAGCCCACCGACGGCGAGGTCCTCGTAAGCCGGATGATAGACCGGCCCATGCGGCCGCTCTTTCCCGAGGGATACCACAAGGAGACGCAGGTTATCGCCATGGTGCTCTCGGTGGATTACGAGAACGCGGCGGACATCATGGCGATCAACGGCGCTTCCTTCGCGCTTTACTGCTCTCCGGTCCCGTTCGCCAGGCCGGTGGGCGCCGTGCGTGTAGGGATGATAGACGGCCAGTACGTCGTAAACCCGTCGCAGAAGGTGATGGACAAGAGCCGCCTGAACCTGGTGGTGGCCGGCACGAAAGAAGCGATCGTCATGGTCGAGGCCGGCGCGGCGCAGCTTTCAGAAGAGGAGATGATCGGCGGGCTGGAGCTTGCGCACTCCGAGATCAAGCGCATCGTCGCGGCGCAGGAGGAGCTCTTCTCGCGCCTTGACATCAAGAAGATGGAGTTGGTTCCGCCTTCCTATGACAAAACCCACGAGGCTGAAGTAGAGGCCAAAACCTCGTCCGCTTTCAGGGAAGCAATGGCGGTCAAGGGAAAGCTCGCGATGTACGAGGCTCTCGACAAGGTCACGGAGAACCTGCTTGCCGACTACGCCCCGGAAGACAATGATCTTCGCGCTGAGGCGGAGGTGCTTGCACACAATGTTCTAGTCAAAACCTTCCGTTCGATGATTTTGAAAGACGGCCGAAGGGCCGACGGGCGTTTGTTTGACGAGATCAGGCCCATCTGGTGCGAAACGGGCGTCCTTCCAAGAACCCACGGTTCGGCGCTCTTCACGCGCGGTGAGACGATGGCGCTAGCCAACTGCACGCTTGGGACGGCCTCGGATATCCAGCGCCTTTCAGGATTGCTCGAAGGCACCGAGAAGCGCTTCATCCTCCATTACAACTTTCCGCCGTTCAGCGTAGGCGAGGTCAAGTTCCTGAGAGGCCCGGGCCGGAGAGAGATCGGCCACGGCGCTCTCGCCGAGCGATCGCTGCTGCCCGTCATCCCCGGGGAAAAAGAGTTCCCATACATGATCCGCGTGGTGTCGGACATCCTGGAGTCAAACGGCTCTTCCTCTCAAGCTACGATCTGCGGCGCCACGCTGGCGCTCATGGATGCCGGTGTTCCGATCAAAGCGCCCGTCGCCGGCGTCGCCATGGGTTTGATAATGGAAGAGGGCCGCGCGGCCATCCTTTCCGACATCGCCGGGCTTGAGGACCACTACGGCGACATGGATTTCAAGGTCGCCGGCACCGCCGATGGCATCACGGCGCTCCAAATGGACATCAAGGTCACCGGCATTTCGTTCGATATTTTGCGCCAGGCGCTCGAACAGGCTCGCGCCGGACGGATGCACCTGCTGGAAATCATGAGGCAGGCCATTGCCGCTCCAAGACAGGAAATCAGCGCCTATGCTCCGAGAATCTATTCGCTTACGATCGCTAGAACCAGAATCGGCGAACTTATAGGCCCTGGAGGAAAGAATGTCCGCGCGATCCAGGAAGCGACCGGCGTCGAAATAAACATCGAGGACGACGGAACCGTAACCGTGGCCAGCAGCGACAGCGACGCCGAGGAGGGTGAGGAGGAGGAGTCGAGCTCGGACAGCGCCGACGACGCCAGCTCGAGCAGCCGCAGCAGCAGCGGCAGCAGCAGCAGCGACAGCAGCAGCGACAGCAGCAGCAGCGACAGCAGCAGC
>JBBIMN010000112.1:0-7535 GCA_037444385.1 Acidobacteriota bacterium
CTAAGCTGCCTTGTTTTGATTGCCTGCCTTGCCGTCATATCCGGAGCCGTCTCGCTGATCTTGTCAGTCTTGGCTTGGCTAAGTCATTCAGAGGCGGTGAAAGAAAGAGTCCCCTATTATTGGCTGGCAATTTTCACCGTCTTCACGGTGGGGCCCGCCACCGCCCTTTGCTTTTTGAAGATGAAATGCCGAAAGAACAACTGATACTCGGCGAAAGGCCCGACACGTTGCATCTGGCCGGGACACGGAGCTGGAAACTATACAGGGGAGTGCGCCCATCATCGAAATGGTGTAAGCTTAGGCGGCAGGGGGGGGCGCGCCATGTTTGACGACAGGATGGTCATTCGCTTTCTTGACGGGACGGCGCTTAAAGTCTTCGGGGACAATTTCCTTCCGACGGACGAGCGCATCATGGTCCAGGAGTGTGATGGGCCGATGCGAACGATCGAATTGGCCGCCGTTAAGATGGTTTGCTTCGTCAAGCAGTTCGTCACCGACAGCCAGAACACTCATCGCCCCGCGCCACCGCTTCTTTATCAGGCCGTACCAGGGCGGAAGGTGAAAATGGAGTTCACGGACGGCGAATCGCTTCTGGGAGTCGCCACCCTTGAGAGCCATCCGTCGCGCGGTTTTTTCGTGACGCCGCTCAACCCAAATTCGAACAATCTTCAGATTTACGTCAACCCCAAGGCGCTCAAGAGATTCAGCTTCGCTTAGAATATTGGAACGGCTTGCTTCACTCCAATCCCCTACCCGCATTTCCCTTCGCCGCCGCAAGCCAGACGTGTTCAGGCCTCAAAAGAGGCGGGGTGAGCGACAGCTTCATGCCCATTACCTCCGGCCGGAAAGGCACCCTTCCCCAGTTATGGTACAAGAAGACGCACGGGGCATCCTCCACGACAAGGTCTTCGGCCTGGTGGTAGAGGGCCGTTCGCTCATCCATGTCCAGGGAGCGCCTTGCCCGCTCAATCAGTTCATCCAGCTTGGCGTTGCCGTAGTGCAGGTCGAGCGCGTCGCCGCCTTGTTGGTGGAACAGGACGTAAAAGAAATTGTCGGGGTCCGGAAAGTCGGCGTACCACCCGGTCGAGTAAAGAAGCGGACGGCCCGATTGGCGCCTGCGAGCTTCAAAGGCTTCGTGGTTCATAGGTTCCAGCTTGATTCTAACTCCCACGTCCACGAACATTGTCACGAGCTTCTGAAACTCCTGGAATTGCGACTGGCGGCTCACGTCAACCTGGATGGTGATGTCGAGCCCGCCTTGGAAACCAGCTCTGTTCAAAAGCCACTTCGCCTTGTCCGGATCATAGGTGTAACCCTGCCTGTCCGGCCTGTAGCCGAGCATTCCCGGAGGCAGAATCCCCATGGCCGGCGTAACCCTGGAGTGCGCGTACCCCGAAAGCAGGCCCTGGCGGTCCACCGCGTAGTTGAGCGCCTGCCTGAACTCTTTTATGTTGCCTGGCGCCATGTCGTTGCGGATCGCTATCAACTGGGTGTTCAAGAGCACCGAGGACTCCGTGTTGCTTTCCCACGCGGGATCCTGGAGCAACTCTTCAAGCGCCTCGTTCGAGAGCGAAAGAGCGACGTGCAGCCTGGCTTCGTGCAACCCCTCAAGCACTTCACCTTCGGAGGACGAACCATAATCAAAGGTGATTCGGTCCGCGAAACCGGTGGCCTGGTCGTAATAGCCGTTGAAGCGCGTAAGCGTCACTTTTTCCCTGGAGGCTTCGGCCACTTTATAGGCGCCGCAGCCGGTATGTTGCGTGATCTGAAGCGTCTGATCATCCACCGCCTCTTTCGGAATGATGAAGGACTCAGGCGTGGTGAGCATATATAGGAAGAAAGCGAGCGGCTCCTTCAGCTTTACCTGGACCGTGCGATCTCCCATGGCCCGAAGGCCGGTGATCCTCTGGGCGCCTCCCCCCATGTACTCGCGAGCGCCCTCCACGGCTGAAAGGAACCATTGCGAGCTTCCGGCCAGCTTCGGGCTCAAGGCGCGGTGCCAGGAGAACAGGACGTCTTCGGCCATTACCGGCCTGCCGTTATGAAACACGGCGCTTTTTCTCAAGTGGAAAGTGTAAAGGGTCCCATCCGTATTGATTTCCCAGGATTCGGCGAGGCCAGGGAGCAGGCGGGTGTCGTCTCCGAACTTGACAAGCCCCTCTCCCCATGCGTGGCACAACTGGCCATCCCTGACGTTGTTGGCGAACGCGGGATCGAGGTTGTAGTTGTAAGCCACGAAGCCGACCCGAAGCTCGCCGCCGCGAATCGGCTTGGGCAAAGTAAACCCGCTCAGCCTCTCGGCCAAAAGAAGCGATTCCTGCCTTAAAAGCGACGCGGCCGAGGCAAGGTCGCGAGCGCTGCCGTGCGTCTGGGTACTTGCTCCTGAGATTACCTGTATCGCCTCAACCATGCGCTGGCTCGCCTTGGACATGCCGATCAGCGCCTGATGGGTCGCCTCGACGGAGCCACGGACCCTCTCCATCCCCTGGCTTATCGTCTCGCTGCCCTGGGCTTCATCCTTGGCGGCCTGTTCAACGGCTTGAGTCAGCTCCTTCATTGTCATCGTCTTTTTCGAAATCATCTGGCTCGTGTTGGCCTGTTCGCGCGTGGCGATTGAAATCCGCTCCACCCGCTTGGTCATCTCCTCAATCGCCTCGGTAACCTGGCGGGAACCCTTGGACTGTTCCGCCGCCGCCCGCACGATATGGCTTATGCTCGTAGCCGCCAAGCCGATGGCCTCGCCGATGCGTTGGAGGCTCTCCTCCGAGGCCTTTCCACGCGCCATACCCTCCTCGACCCGGTCCATACCCTCTTTAGCTACACGTACGGCGGCGCCAGCCTCCTTTTGGATGGCCGATACTATCTCGCCGACTTCGGCCGTCGAAGCCGCCGTGCGCTCCGCCAGTTCACGAATCTCCTCCGCCACCACCGCGAAGCCTTTCCCGTGTTCGCCGGCCTGGGCCGCTATTATGGCCGCGTTGAGAGAGAGAAGATTGGTCTGGTCGGCTATGTCGCGGATCACCTTCAATATTTTGCCGATCTCCTGCGAGCGCGCGCCGAGAGATTCTATCGCATTGACGGTGGTCACCACCGCCTCCTGGATTTTCGCCAACCCAACCACCGTGTCCTGGACCGTGCGGCCGCTCTCTTGGGCAACCCTGGCCACCTGTTGGGACAGCGCCTCGGTCTCCTTGATGTTTTGGGCGATCTGGCCGGTTGTCGCGTCCATCTCAACCATTGCCGATGCGTTCTCGATAGCGAATGAGGAAAGACTGTCCGAGTGGGCGGCGACCTCCTCGATTGAGCGGGCCATTTCGGTCATGCTCGCGGCGATTTCATCAACAAATTCCGCGAGGTGCTGGGCCGCTTCGACGACCTCCTGGATTGAGCTGCGCATTTGCAGAATTGACGAGCTCGTCTGCTCCGTGAACCCCGACAGAGTGTCCATCTGCTCGACGACCGTTCCAATCTCCTTGTCCAACTCCCTGATTGAAGCGTTGGCCTGTTCGACGGACGCCACCTGTTCACTGGCGTCACCGCTGAGCTGGCGGGTCTTGCGCGCCAGGGTGGCGGATACTTCCGAGACGTTATGGCTTGTGCCCTGAAGGTAGGCTATGAGGTTTCTGAAGGTCCTCAACAGCTTGGGCAAGGAGGGGAAGTCCGCGGCGAAACCTGATTGTTCCTGGTCCTCTCTGGCCGCGAGGTTTCCCGCCACCATGGCTGTGATTACGGTGTCGAGCCTTCTGCGGTATCCTCTCCGCTGTCTTTCCGCGTACCACGCCAAGCCGAACCCAAAAAGCGCGGAGAGAATGGCCACGTATATCCAAAGCCTCCCGCCGCGCGCTTCGCCGGGAAGCAGCGCCAGTCCGAAAAGGAAGCTGAGGACAAACCAAACCGCCGTTGCCATCAATCCCTTCAAGAAGATCGGCATGTTCAAGGCCTCCTCCTAACGTCTCCACTATACGAAGAGGAGGGGCGCGTGTCAACGCGCAACCGAAACTCGCCCTTTTTCATTGTTGGGCCGTCGCTTCCCGGAACGCGAAGATGGCGGAGTAATCGCTCGCTTGCCCCACGGCATAAAAGCGCTTATGCTATAAGCCTGTGGGGACAACGGCTCATGCTGCCGCGCATAGACCACGTCATCGAGAAGGTTAAAGTTTATAACCCTTCCTCTGACGACAAGCTGATCCAGCGCGCCTACCTCTTTTCAGCCTTGGCGCACGAGGGGCAGACACGCTACTCGGGCGAGCCTTACCTGGTCCATCCCATCGCCGTGGCCGACATTCTGGCCGAACTGAAGGCGGACGACATAGCGCTGGTGGCTGGCCTGCTTCATGACGTTGTGGAAGACAATCACGGCGTCAACCTGGCCGAAATCGAAAAACGGTTCGGCCACGAGGTGGCCCACATCGTCGAGGGCCTCACCAAAATTGAGAAGAAGCTCCCAATCGGCGAGCGCAAGGAGTGGGCAACCCTGCGCAAGGTCATCCTGGCCATGGTTGACGACATAAGGGTGATCCTCGTCAAGCTGGCCGACCGCCTTCACAACCTGCGGACCATGGAGGCGCTTCCCGAGGAGAAACGCCCTTCCAAGGCGAAGGAGACGCTGGAAATCTACGCTCCTATCGCCTACCGCCTCGGCCTTGGCCGAATGAAGACAGAGCTTGAGGACCTGGCCTTTCGCTACGGCTTCCCGGAGGACTACGGCAAATTGACGGTCGCTCTAATGGCCCAACGGACCTACAGCGACGGCTTCTTGGAGGAAACGCGAGTCACCCTGGAGAACATTTTGCAGGAGCTTGAGGTTAAAGGCGAGGTGCGGGGAAGAACAAAACACCTCTACAGCATTTTCCAGAAACTTCAGCGCCAGTCCATAGCCGTCGAACAAGTCTACGACTACATGGCTTTCAGGATCCTGGTAGAAGACGTAAGGGACTGCTACGCGGTTCTCGGCGGCATCCACACTCTCTGGAAGCCTATCCCGGGGCGATTCAAGGATTTCATCGCCATCCCCAAAGACAACCATTACCGGTCGCTTCACACCTCGGTTGTGGGTTCGAACGGGCAGCCGTTTGAAATCCAAATACGCACCTGGCAGATGCACACGGAGGCCGAAAACGGAATCGCGGCGCACTGGAAGTACAAGGAGGGCCGCCTGACCAAGGAGGACGAGGAGGCCACGGTCGCGTGGCTTCGCCAGCTCGAGGAGATCCGCCAGGGAAGCCAGAGCTCCGCGGAGTTCGTCCAAAACCTGAGAGTCAACCTGTTTCCAAAGGAGGTGTACGTCTTCACTCCAAAAGGCACCGTTCTCTCGTTTCCGCGCGGCGCGACGCCCATTGATTTTGCATACGCGGTGCATACCCAGGTGGGTTTCAGGTGCACCGGCGCGAAGGTGAACGGCAAGCTCGTGCCGCTCAAGACCCCGCTGAACAGCGGTGACCGTGTCGAGATAATAACGAGCCCTAACGGCAAACCTTCCCGCGACTGGCTTGACTTCGCCGTGACAAGCCGGGCGCTCAACAAAATCAAGGCGTGGCTCAATCAGCGGGAAAAGGAGCGCGCCGTGGAAATTGGAAAGGCGTCCCTTGACCGCGAATGCCGAAGGCTCAAGGTAAACCTTAAAGAGGCCCAGGAGGCCGGGCGCATCGCCGATGTTCTGAAAAAGCTCGCTTTGGCGGACCTGGACGTCCTTTGCGCCGAAATTGGCTACGGGAAAGTGGCGGCGCGCACCATCGCTAGACGCCTAACTCCCGATCAAGATGCAATGCCTGCGGCGATCTCCGAAGGCCATCTTGAACCGTCCAAGGGCGCGCCGATCGTCGTCAGGGGGGCCAGCGACCTGCTTACGACGCTGGCCAAGTGCTGCAAACCGATCCGAGGTGATGAGATAGTCGGTTTCATCAGCCGCGGCAAAGGGCTGGTCGTCCACCGGGCCAATTGCAGGAACCTGCAGAAGCTCGCCTACAACCCAGACCGCATTCTGGAGGTGGCTTGGGAACCGGACTCGCATACGGCACCAAGCCTCCACGACGTCCCTATCACGCTTCACACGGAGGACCGTTCGGGGATGGTGGCGGACGGCAAAGCCGGCATCAGGCACATCGAAGGCGTTCTGACCGGAGGCGGAGAGGGCCGCATAAAGCTGGTGCTCGCCGTCAGAGACAAAACCCACCTGAGCCAAATTCTAAGGCAGTTGTCACGGCTTGCCGGGGTCATAGAGGTCCGGCGTTCCATACGTTGATAAAGGAGATATCCCCTCTTTGCCCTTCCCGCCAGCCTTCTTTACCTTGGTGTCCATCTTCGTGGTGAACATTCTTTACGGGCAATTGCCGTAGCTTGCGAGTTGGCGCGGGCCGGCGGTGGCTGAGCCTGCCGTGCCTTCGCCTCCGCCGTTAACTCCGGTAACGAGATACCAGTAGAAGCGTCCACTCACCGAGGAAGGATCTTCGGCGAGCGTGGCGCTCGTCGCGGTTCCAGATTGCCTGAGGCAGGCGTCGGTGCCGCTTCCCCGAAGGTTGGGCAGGTCGGCAAGGGCACCGCGGTAAACATTGTATGTAGCCGCCCCAGCCAAGGCCGGCCACCCCATCGCCGCTTTATCGGTCCAACTCTGCGCCGTAGCGGATGAATCACCAGGCGCTACTTCTCCGGGCGGAACGATAGCCGTGCAAGGGTGTGAAGTACATGCCGGCTGGTCAACATAGGTCAGGGCGATGTCGTCCACCGTCAGAGTGCGGCTTGAGCTGGAGCCGCCGGCGCTCATGCACTGGAAGCCCAGGTAGTAGGTGCCGGCGCTCGGAACGGTGAAGCCGCCGCTTCTCGCCGCGCAGGTCGTGTTCGTAAGGCTCGTGTTGGAATAAATCGGTATGGTCTGAGCGGAAGCCAGCGCCGAGGCCCCAGCCGTGACCGCCAGCTTCTGCGCGTAAGAGAAGTTGCCCACTTTCTGGTTGAACGCGAGCGTATAGGTTACGCCCGCCGTGAGCGTTATGCCCGGCGTGAAGGCCCACGAATTGGCCGCCGCCGCACTGCCAGGATACCTCAAGGCATTCCCGGCGCAGCCGGAGGCATTAGTGCCCCAGGTCCCCCCGGTGACGACTTGCATCGTCCATCCAGCCGGCAGTGCTGGAACCGTGACGGCGGAGAAGGCTTCGCTGAAGGGCGTGACCGTCCCGCCAGCCACTACGTTGCCCACGGTTACGGTGAAGGTGCTGTCCCACGAGCCCTGGTCGCTCGCCGCGTGCAGCGTGAAGTTGATAGCGGTGCCGCACGCGACATTGGAACCGGCCTCGAATTGGAAGTGCGGAGAATTGCTCGTGGCTGAGCCGTTGCCGGCGATGGCCGGGAAGGATGCCGTGGCCTGGGTTATCGTGACGCCAGACGTTGTCGTCGTTAGCGTCGCGCTAACGTTGGTAGCGGCGGCCGGTCCCTGGTTTGCCAGCGTAACTTGCAGGGTTGCCGACTCTCCCGGGTCCAGGATGCCATCTCCACCGGAGCCGGTCCCGGCACAAACGTCGGCAAGACTTGACGAGCTATAGGCC
>JBBIMN010000113.1:0-7489 GCA_037444385.1 Acidobacteriota bacterium
GACGGCCGTCACGTTTTGTTACTTGACAAGCGGCATGGTCAGTGTAAGGCTACCGTAAGAAGAGGGATGCCTCGGGAGCCGGCGCGTGCGGCCGGCGCTTCGAGGAAGGCCTGAAATAAAGCCTGGCTGGGAGGGAGACAATGAACCGGTCACGTTCCGCGTACCGACGTGTTTTGGTTTTTCATTTGGCCCTCATCGTTCTTGCCGCATTTGCCGCGGCGATTCCTCTTGCCTGCCCGGCGCAATCCGCTGCCGCGCAGGTGACGCTGGCGCCATCGCAAGGCCAGCAGGGGCAATCCATTAGCGTCGTCGCGCAGGGGCTGCCGTGCCAGGGGCTTGCCTCGATCTCCTTCTCGCCGCCCGGCCTCCAGGTAAGCGGCCTCCACTGCCCGCAGCAGACGGCTACGCTCGCCGCAGCCGTCTCCAACCCCGCCTTTACGCTCGTCATCTCCCCCAGCGCGCCACCAGGACCATACACGATGACGGCGACTTACAGCAATGGCAAGCCGCAGATCCAGAAACAGGCCGCCTTCATGGTTACATCGGCGCCGGTTAAGGCCCTTACGGCAACCCCTATATTCCTAAACCCAAGTAGCGGCCAGCAGGGCCAGACGCTGACTGTGGAAGCCGTGGGGCTCAAATACAGCGCCGCCCTGGCTCTCGCATTTGACCCGGCGGGACTTTCGGTGGCCTCGGTACGCCGCAGCGAAAGGGGAACCCAGTTCCAACTCTCGATCCAGCAAGCGGCAGCGCCCGGGCCTTACGCGCTCGTCTACCGAATGCCGGATTCCTATCCGCAAAGCGTTCCTAACGCCTTTACCGTCCTGCCGGGGGCGGCGGCCCGGCAGGTGCCTCCGCCGAGCGTGGAGACCGCGACTCCCGCATCGTTGGAGCAGGGTGGAACCTACACCATCGAATTCACGGGCCACGGGTTTCAGCCCAACATGCAGGTTGGCTTCGGTTCGGACGTGACGGCGCTCGCGCCCGCCCTCTACAAATCGCCCACGACGGCAAGCCTTATGGTCATGGTCTCGACCGCCGCGCCTCTAGGGGAGCGGCTCGCCAAGGCGCAAAACCCAGGCTCCGCGTGGAAGGAAGGCCCGGCGAAGATCACCATCATCAAGAAGGGCTCGAAACCCGTTGTCTACCAGCCTCCCGCCATGGAAAAGGTCCTCGAGATAAAGCCGCCTCACGGCAATATCACGCTCGTTTCCCCCAACGTGCAAGGCTCGGGCGAGTTCAAGCAGGTGAAGATGTGGAGCGACCCGCCCATGGTGGTTCAAGGCACCGCATTCACTTGGTATGAAGACAACCCGGGCATAGCCAAGTACTTCATCTTTCAGATGATGGACAAGCAGGGCAAGGTGCTTGCCGAAGCGCAGGTGCCTAGCGGAAAGCCATATTACCGCGTCACTACGGCCTTCCTGCAAAGCCTGCCGGATGGAAGCTCGGCGCCCTTCTTTCACTGGGCGCTTGAACATCCGCCGATGGCGTCCGGCCAGGCTGCGCTATATTCCGGCCCGAACGCCTCGCAGGCAAACACGCTCCAGACAAATAAAGTCGTTGGGCAGAAGGCCGGTGCCTCTCAAACTGCCATACCATCCGATGCCACCGTCCAGGCCTTTCTTGCCAGCACCTCGCCGGACAAACTAGGCCTGATGAACTACAACATGGTCGCCGGCATGATCGGCATGACGGAGACGGACAAGGCGCAAGCGACGTGGCACGTAAAGGGCTATTGGGAGAACCCGGTCACCAAAGAGGTGCAGGAGGTCGAAACGAGTCCCTCTTATCCGCTTCGCCTGCCTGACGTTCCCAAGGGCATGCTCGTTTGCGACAACGCGGCGCAACCAGGCGTCCTGAAGACGATCTGCATGAGCAGCACCGGCAAGGCCCAATGTTTCGCGCCCGCCACCTATTCCTTGCAGGGCAAGATAAGCGTCGCGAAAGACCCATACCCCGTGTCGGTCAGCATGGCCTCGCTTCAATCCATGACGCTGGAATACAGCAACGTCTTCATCTCCTGGGGAGACGGCACGGTGGACCCCTTACAGGTTGACAGCGGGCCCAACTGGAACACGGATAAGATAACGCTCATCCTCCACGGGGACGGTAAGAATCAGGGCATTCTCCACACTTATCAGCAGAGCGGCGACTACGACGTCAAGATATTCTCGCAGCCTTCTCCGGAGACGAAGGATCCGGTGGCCGCCGCGCTCGGCTCCTCAAGCGGCACCTACGCCAAGGCTTTCCAGAGCCTGGCAAGCCCTCAGCAAACGTCGTCCCAACCGGCCTCGGCTATCCCGGCGGTCAATTTGTCCATCGCCCCCGGCACCTACGCCGCGAGCGCAAATGCATCGGGCGCGCACTCCACCGGAGGCGCAGCGACGGCCGGAGGCGTTCAGCTTCAACAGGGCGGGCCTCCAAACCCGGCCGCGCAGGTAAACAAGTCCGCGCTGGGTCTCGACTCTTACCTCATAGCATGCACCCAGGTTCACGCCGAAGAACCGCCGGACATGGACGCCGAGGGGCCGCTTCATCTGGTAAAGGCGGAGATTACCGAGTTCCCCGGCTATTCCACGCATCCTCCGAAGGTGAGCGACTGCGCCGAAGCATTCACGGCGAAGGCCACTCTTTCCTACTACGGGCACGGGCACATCGTCTATGCGTGGACGGTGGACGGCCAGACGGTCGGCTTTGGCTGCGCCGAGGTGCCAAAGGGCAAGAAAAATCCGCTTGCCACATTTTCAATAGAATCCGATCCCTTGCCGGTGTCGCTCCAGCAAAAGCCGCACGGGGTCTGTATAAGAATCAAGTCGTTCGTGGAAACGGGCGAATTCGGTAATCTGTTGGCGTCGGGGATATCTTGCAACTCGGCGCCTTCCGGCGGCTCACCCGTTTTGGCGGCCACGGCCTCGGCAACGACGGCGACCGTCATGCGCCCTTCAACCCTGAGCTTCGCCGCCGTGGGACAGGTGGTCAACGCCGGCTCTCAGCAGGCGGCGCAGCCCCAATTCAGCCTTGCGGGCGGCGGCTCTGCCTCATTCACCCAGGTTCCGCCCTTAATGATAAAGGTGACGCAGCAACAGACCGATTCGGACGTATGGTCGCAAGCCGCTCCATACCTGGTTGTTCCCCACGATCCATCCATTCCGTGCAATATTTCCTTCGCGGCCAAGGACGGCCCTTTCAAAATTAGCGACCTGACAACGCTTTCGCAAGAAACGGATGGAACTTATTCTGGCAGCGGCAAGCTCCACCTCGCGGTTCCCGATGGCATGGATGGCTACGCCCCCCTATTCGTCCCCATCTCTTTCAATCACCTCACATTGACGGGCAGCGGGGACAGCCGGATGGCCACGGCCGGAAAACTAGACGCCACCGTCAATCCTCCAAAGGAGATCGCGGGCGGCGTGGCCGGCCTTAACGGGTCAGTGACGCAGGTCTCTGGCGAGGCCGGGGAAAACAATCCGTTAAATGTGACGTTCGCCCTCTCGGTTTCGGGTTTGGCTAACCTTACACCTAAAAGCCAAGCCCTTTCATTCACGACCACGGGCCCGATCACCGCGGAAGGCGACTTCTACTCAGACGACCCGGCGCTAAAACTCCCGCCAGGCGAAATCGGCCATTCCGGTTTCTATATCGAAGGTACGAAACTAGTCGTTGACTGGAGCCGCAAGGAGGGCGGGCCGCCGTCTGAGGCGTGTTCCCAGACATCGTCTGGGAACGACTGGGTAGGACTTGTCATCAAGCAAGGCAAGATGACCCCCTACGACTTCGGCCAAGGAACCCTTGGATTCACTCCAGCGATTGACGGCTGGTACATCAGTTGGTCCGGCGTCTCGGGCAAAATGCCGAAGACGGCGTTGAGCAAGACGTTCAACCTCAACGGATTCAACGTCCGCCTGACCGACCTCTACGTGAAGCTTTGCGGATCGAGCCTCCAAGCCAAGTACGGCGTCGTCGTCAAGAACGTCCCGCTTTTGGAAGCCGACTTGAGCGGTTTTCTGCAGATGGACATGCAGAGCAACCTCTGCTCCCTCTTCTCCTACCCGCCGGGAGCGTCGCACCACGACTTCGGGACGATTTCCATGGACTTGGCCAACGTCGATTTCTCCATGGAGGCCAACTACGGCTGGCGCGTGGCTCTCGGCGGCACCTTCACCTTCAGGGTGCAGGGCGACAAGATTCTCGAACAGTACATTGACGGTTTGAGGGTAACCGGCAGCGGCGGTTGCTTCTGGAAGGACGGCTCGTCGGGAGCCACGCTGCCATTGGGCGGAACGGTCCACCTCGGGCCGGTCAAGGTTGACCTGGTACAGCTCGGCGTCAAGCTGGGCACAGCGTCCGGCCAGCCAAAGCTGGAATTCGCGCTGGACGCCAAGTTTCTCGTAAGCGAAGTGCTGGCCCCCTCGCCTAATACGTTCAAGTACACCATGGAGGCGGTCAACGTCAACGGCGTTGACCCGGTCGAGGCTGGCGAGCCCACCACGCTGGAGTTCGCCCTCAAGGCCTCCTACCCGGAAAGCTCGCCGACGGCGACGCTCGACGCCAAGGTCACCTATACCAAGGACGCCCAGGGCAATACGAGGTTCACCGGCCACGGCAACCTTTCGATACTCGACACCGGCTCCATAGGCGCGGACTTCCTCCTTGGCTACCAAGGAGGGAAGGACTACTGGCTTTGCCGCGTCTCGGTCGGTCTTCCAACCCCCGTCCCGCTATATCCGCCTTACGTCAGCCTTTACGAGATCCACGGCGGCATGGGCCACAACATCCCGCTGACTTCTTTCGCAAGCAACGGCGGCCTCGAAACGCTTTCTCCGACAATGGATGGTTCATACTGCTTCAACGCGGGAGTGCGCGTCGGCGACAGCGAGGGCGGCTGGGTGTATACACTCCAGGGCGACCTCAGCATCAAGGCAACCGGGGCCGATGCCGGCTTCAGGATTGACATCAAGGCATGGCTCTTCACCGACGACCACTCGGGCGACGGCCAGTTCCAGGGCTTCATCCAGTACGCCGGTTCATCGTTCGACGCGGGGCTCTCCGGCGAGTACCACACCCTTGGCGACGTCATCTGGGTGAAAGCTCCAGGCGGCGCGATCAGCATCCACTTCGGCCCGGACGGCTGGCACATCTACATGGGCCAGAACGTTGACGGCCTGATGCTTGAGGCCCACGTACTGGTGGCCGACTGCAAGGGCTACCTGATGCTCGACAGCAACGGGCTGGCGACGGGCGGGATGGCCACCGTCAGTTACCATTGGGGAGGGAGCTTCTTCGGCTTCGGCGCCCACATTGATTTCGACGCATGGATCGCCCTGGGCGTTGCCATCTCTCCCGATTCAACCTACGGGATTCACGTCCACGGCGAGTTCGACGCGGGCATCGCCATCAGCGCCGGCCTCGACACGCCGGTCGGTTGTCTCTGCGTCAACCCGAGCGTCGGCGTCCACTTCACCGCGGATGCCATGCCCGTGAGCGTCTGCGGAAGCGCCTACGTGAAGTTCGGCTGCATCAAGTGGTGCGTGGTCGGCTGCAAGAAGTGCTACGGCGTTAGCATCGGCGTATGTTTGTGAGGAGGGACACGATGAGACCGCTATTGAAAAGTGCCATCGCCGCGCTCGTGCTTCTTGCGACCGGCGTTTTTTCCCCCGCTCAGGAAGAGATGCGCGGCCTCGTGGCTGCGGCAAGCGACGGCAAGGGAACCATCAAGCTCTTCTGGCCGGTGCCCGATGCAACGTGGCCTCCGAACGGTTTCTCCCTCGAGCGCGTTGATCCCAAGGGGGCATCCACAGTCATCGCGAAGGGCCTCCGTCCAGCCTACGACCCGAAATTGACGCAGGGGTTGCAGGGTTCGCGGCGGGAGCCCCTCGAAAAGCTTGACGCCTGGGACCGCCAGGTGGCCGCGGGAAAGAACCCGGGGGATTTCGACGGCCTCAAGAATTTCCTTTTTCTCTTCGCCGTGGACGATTACGGCTTCGCGAAGGCCATGGGGCTCGCCTGGGAGGACCACCCCGAAGGGCCGGGTCCATTCGTCTACCGGCTGAGGGACGAGAGCGGAAAGGCCACCGGGCTCTCCATGGCCGTCTCTCCCGGAGCCAGTACGCCGCTTGGTGACGCGCCGCTAAACCTTCGCGCTTCGGCCACGCCTTACGGGGTCGCTTTGGACTGGGACCTGCCCGAACAAAAACCCGGCATGCCCGTGTTAACCTTCAGGGTGAAAAGGGAGGGGGCAAACGGTTTCGAGAGAATTTCCAAGGGACCGATTCTGCCGGGCGACGAGGAAAGCCAGAAGGTCCGCTTGCCCCGTTTTATTGACCCAAAGCCTCCCGTTGACAAGGAGGTCCGCTACACAGCCGTAGGCGTCGACGTTTTCGGGCGGGAAACTGCCGAAGCGGCGCCAGTCACCGTTTTCGTCCCCGACTTCGAGGCTTCCTACCCGCCAAAGGGGCTGAAGGCCGACGTTCAAGCCGGGAAGATAGCCCTCTCGTGGCTGGCCTCAACGGATGCGAAAACCTCGGCCTACCTCCTTGAGCGCTCGAACTTCTACCAGGGCCCGTTCGTGGCCATCACCGAAAAACCGCTTTCTGCCAAGACGGGGAGCTACGTTGACTCGGCCGTTCAGCCTGGACAGCGTTACTATTACAGGATATCTTCAAAGGATAACCACGGCAAAACTGGCGCGCCATCGTCTCCGGTCATGGCCGTCGCGATTGGCGCCAAGGCGCCTCCGGCCCCCGCCTCGCTTACGGCGACCCTGGGCGCTCAGGCTGTCATTCTGAAATGGGCGCCGTCTCCCGTCCCCGTTGCCGGTTACCGGGTCGAAAAGCTCAACGGCGATAAATGGGAGAGGCTTGCCGACAGAATCACGCCCGAGCCGAGGTACGAGGATGGCCTCGTCCTGGGCCAAGGTGGCGCCAGCCGCTACCGTGTTCTAGCGATCGGCAACGACGGGCAGCCCAGCGCCCCGTCGGAGACGGTCAGTTTCACGCTTCCAAAGACACGTCCTCCATCAGCGCCGAGGATCACCTCTTTCGACGCCACCGGCGGCAAAGTCTCGATTGACTTCGTGCCCGGCGGACCACCGGACGAAGCATCGGGGTTCGTAATTTTGCGAGGCCAGACCATATCGGCCGAACCAGAAGTGATAACGCCGCAACCGATCGGCCCAGAGGCGCGCAGTTTTACTGACGAGAAGGTTTTTTCCGGAACGACATACGTTTACCGCGTCGTGGCGCTGGATTCAGCCCAAAATCATAGCGAGCCCTCGCCGCCGGTGACCGTGCGCGTTGGCGAATTGAGCCTTTCCGCTCCCCCGCCCCCGGCCGGAAAGTACCTATCAACGCCTTTTCCACAAGTCGTAATAACCTTCACGCCTCCCGCCGGCCTGAACCTGTCCGTAGTCCAACGCAAGGCCCCAGGCGAATTGCAATGGATGAAGGTCGCCGGGCCGCTTCCTCCTGGTTCTTCGGAAGCACTTGAC
>JBBIMN010000114.1:0-7436 GCA_037444385.1 Acidobacteriota bacterium
CTTGACAGCCTGCTTTCGTTCCTCTTGTTCGAGTCGAGCAAGCACCTCGCTCCCCAAGAGCGTTCGGTCCTCTATAAGCTGGCGGAGGAGAGGACCTCTGCGTCCACCGGCTGAGTCTCCGATTCCACGGGCGCGGGCTTTGGCTGGGCGGCTTCGAGGTACGCCACCTGGCTTCGCATCTCGGCAACCCTTAGAAAAGCCATCGCGAAAAGAGCGGCCTGGAACGTCAGCCATTTCATCGCGTTTCCGCCGAGTGTGACGGCCAGAGGAAGCGCGGCGAAACATAACGCCAGCAGCCCGGCCCGCAGCATGAAGAAGGTCCAGGTAAGCGTCTCCGCTTGCAAAAACCTCTTTATCGAAAACTTGAGCCCGGCGAGGAAAGCCTTGGCTGGATTGCCTTCTCCAAGGCGAAGCGCCGTTGCCGCCTTTGCGAAGCCGCAACTCGCCGAGGCGAGGTTCCAGAGGATGACGATTGCCGCTAATTCGGCGATAAACAGGTGCCACGACGGCCCAGGGTCGGTGTTTTCCTTGAACCTGGCGTGAAGTACGGCGAATGGAATCGCGGCTAGTACCGCCGCCACTCCCCAGACAATGGCATTCAAAAGAACAACGACAAGGAGCCTGGGCAAAATCTTCGTGGCGGCAGGCCAAATCTTCTTCCAGGGGCTATCAGCCGAATCGTGCGACGCCGCGACGGCGTAGACGCCACCCTGACCCCAAAGGCCTAGAAGCAGCGAGAGCAACAACGCGGGGAGAAAGAGCGCGAAGCCGGCGGCCCAGAATGCCGGCTGGCGAAGGCCGGTTTCGGCCAGAAGGTCAATTCCCCCGCCATTCATAAGTTCAGCCGCCGCCGGATATCGGTCAAAGGCGGCGTGCAGCCCGGACCGCAGCGGTGCCACGGCCAGCAGCGAGGAGACGAGAGGAGCCCCGTAGAGCACGGCTGCGCTCAGAAGTTTGCCTCTTCCCTGGATTACTCCCACCTTGACCGCTTGCGCCAACGTCATGACCATCTCCTTAAACGCTCAACCAGAACAATCACCCATCAATTTTTTCAGCCTTAGTCCCCTGGGCGAAAAAGCGCTAGAACAGGCCGGCGGCAAGCGCGTATATGGTTTCAAACAGCCGGCTGAACCGCAAGGCCATGACGGAAGCCGGCGCGCCGTCATCGCTCGCCTGCCAGCCGTTGTTGAGCCTGTCCAAATCCAGCGGCACTTTCCCATCGGGGTCAACTACCACGCGCGCCACCCTCTTCGCATACTTGAAAGTAGTGTAACGGCCTTCCCCGCTCCATGTTTCGAGCTTCGTGGTTCCGTCCGCGAAGGTGACGAGAACTTCGACGGGCAGAACGATTTCTCCCTTGCGCTGCACCGTTACATCAGAGTCATAATTTGTTTTTTCCGTACCCTTCTTGCCGGGCTTCTCCTTCGCGAAGGGCGCGGGCGGATTTTTTGATAGGTCAAGACCTAAAGGCGGCTCATGCGGCTTGTTATGCACGCCGGCCACCTTGAAATCTACCGTTCCCGTTCCATGAAGAAGCGGGCCGAGAATTGGCGAGAGATCGCGGCCCGCGGCTTCAGAGATGATCCTCACAAAGTCATCGGTCGTTGGGTGGGTGAATTTGGCCTTCATGAAAAAGGCGCGCATCACCGCATCCATCTTTTCGGTTCCAAGGATGTTCTCAAGCGTCTTGAGCACCATCACCGGCTTGCTGTAGCTCATGACCGCATAGGTGGCATTAGTGGAATATTTCCAGGCGGGAAGAACGACTGGGTCCATGTCCGGAAAGGTGATGTACTGGACTCGCTGCATGGCCACGTCGCCCATGTGCAGGCCGAACAATCCATTAAACATGGAGTTCTGGGGACCGAACCACGCGTCCATGATGCGCGTCTCGTAGTAACTGTTGATTCCCTCGTCGAGCCACGCCTCCTCGAACTCGTTGTTGGCCTCCATTCCATACCAATACTGGTGGCCGAATTCGTGGACGACGATCATCTCAGGTACGAGCACCGAACGTGGAAGAAACGGGCTTGCCCCGGCTGTAATCAGCGTCGGATACTCCATCCCCGCCGCTCCCATTCCGTTGGCCGGAGGGTCCACCACCGTTATCTGCTGGTAGGGGTATTTCCAGATCCACTTCGCGAAAAGCTCCAGAGCTTCTTTCGTGGAAGCGATGTACCTTTGGACCGAAGCTCTGTTGCCCGGCTGCATGAGAATTCTTATGCGCACTCCTTCCCAGGAGCTGTTCTCTTCGAGAAAGTCGGGAGAGGCCGTCCAGGCGAAGTCGTGGACATCCTCGGCGTGCAAATGAACCGTCTTTCGCCCGGCGGCTTTCTCTTCCGGGCCCCATTGGACGCCGGTGGAGCCTACGACGTAGTTTTCAGGAACGGTCACGGCTACGTCATAAACGCCGAAGTCGGAGAAGAACTCCGAATTGGCGTGGTATGCGTGACAATTCCACCCCTTCGCGCCCTGAAAGACCCCTAGTTTGGGAAACCACTGGCCAGCCATGTTGAAATTTCCAGCATAGCCAGCCCTTGCAAAGACCTTGGGAAGTTGGTCTTCAAAGGAGAGATCGAGGAGCAATTCGCCGGCCGGTGGCACCTGAAATGGCAACCCGGCCCGCATGACCGTTTTGTCCGAACCCGGAAAGAGTTGAACCAACGGGGCAAGCGTTCCGTCAGGCTTGACAAGCGAGATAACCGTTACGCGGCAATAGCCCCAATGCATCCGGTCCGCCGTATCGCCCCTGAGCCTCCCGCCGGACTCTTCAAAGAAATCGGACTTGTTATTGGCGAAGGCGTTAAGGTATAGGTGAAACCACGCGTCCGAAGCCGCTGTATCGGTTATGTTTCGCCAGCGAATCCGCTCGTGGCCTTTGAGGACGTGAGTGGCGGGGTCCAAGGAAACCTCGATAGTGTAGTTGGCATTGCGCGGCGACATCGGCGGATCGAAAAGGACGGGGGGACTGGAAGCAAATCCGGCCATGGAAGTTGCTAATATGCTGGCAAACACGGTGCTCGTAAAGATCATCTTCTTGGTCATTGGCCTCCCCTCTCATCCGCCGGCTAAGCCTCGGCTTGCCCAGCGTTTCAATATACGCCTTCTCCAGCAAAAAGGTTTTGCGGTGTTAGATGCTTGCAACGAATTCCTAGTCAGGTTATCATATGCTCTGGCTGGCTTAGGGTTTTCCGCCCAAGGTGACGTGTACCGCATCCCGGCCAGAAGGGGGGGGATCCATGGCTCAGTCAGCGATTAAGGCGTCTTACGACCCCAAGTACGTCAACGCCGGTTTTTTCAAAGCGCTAGGTGACCCTACGCGCCTGAGGCTCATGGTGGCTCTAAATGCATTCGAAGGCCGGTTATGCGTCTGCGAGCTTGTCTATGGCCTTAGAATCCCTCAGTACCGCGCCAGTAAACACCTTTCCGTCCTTTCTCACCACGGCCTTGTCTCATCCTCACACCGCGGAACTTGGGTGATGTACACGGCCTCTCCGGACTTGCCTCCTGCCTTTCAGGACTGCATGAAATCGTTGGGCGAGGCGGAACCCTACCGCACCGATATTCAGAGGGTGGCGGACAGACGGCTGTTGCGCGGCAACGATGGTTTTTGCGCCATCGGCTTCGTTCCAGAGGAGCAGATTGAAACACTGATAAAGCGCGCCCGCTCGCTGCCCGCGGCTATCAGGCGCTGAGTAGCTGTTGAACGTTCACCAGGGAATGTCGCGGCTTATCCGGGAGATGAGATCCACCCTTATCTATTGTCCTCACCGCTCGCCTTATTAACGCCGCCTGACATAAACACCTCTGGCCAACTCCCTGTCCACCGCGAATTGGGCGTTGCCGCAGCGAAAGACAACGGTCGGCGACTTGCGCAAGAGCGCGACCCGGTCCCCGGGATGAATCCCCATGGAGAGAAATTTGTCCAAATCCTCTTCCCCGCCCGTCGCCAGGTATGCAATGACCGCTTCTTCACCAGGCTGAAGGAACGTCATTGGCGCCAGAGCGGCGTCCAATTGCGACCGCCTCTCGATACAGCACGGTCCCTCGGGAATCCTATGGCCATGAGGACAGACCCTTGGGTGGCCCAATAGTATGCAGACCCGTTCCGCCAAACCTTCGACCAGAGAGTGTTCCAGGCGGCAGGCATCCTGTTCTCCCGCCGGGTCGGAAACCCCAAGGACATCCGACATGAGCCTCTCGGCCAGCCGGTGGCGCCTGATCGCCCTGGCCGCCTGGAGTTTTCCTTCGGGCGTCAACACTAGGCTTGACTCGGAAAGCCACCCGTGGCAAACCAAGTCCTCCTTGTCGCCGCCAATGAACCGCCCCCATTCCATCGTGCGGCCCTCCTCCTCGTGCTGCCAGAGCGCCTCCAAAAGTTCCTGCTGCGATTCAGTGATCTCGGTGCGGTGCGGCATGGCCAAACCCCCTCCAAAGTTTTCTGAACCCTTCTCTCAGGTCCTTCAACGGACGCTGGTTTTCGTACCCGCAGTATGGACACCGGACCTTTCCGCAGCCCGTGCCCAGAAGACTGCACCCCTTGCACGCTTCTTGGGCCTCAACGCTTTCCGGCTCGAATTGCCTCCTGCAAAGCGCACACTCGATCACAGGTTCACCCCCGTCCACATGAGGATCTGGTTGAGCGCCCAACCAACCGACATGGCAAGCGCCAGAATGCCGCCGCTCATAACAAGCGTTACCTTCCACCCGCGCTCGCGCTTCATCATCAGAAATTGCGCGATGCACGGCAGGAAGAGCGTTAGCGTAACGGCGGAAACCAGCAATTGCACGCCGTTCAGCGCCCCCTCTTTTTGAAGTTCGTAGAGCCCTGCGGCGCCGTAATCGCGGCGGAAGAACCCGAATAGAAAAGCCTTCGACGCGGTCGCTGGCAAGCCCAGAGCGCGCATTGCAGGCTCAGTGGCGGTCACCAGCTTAGGAAATAGCCCGGTGATATTCCCCACCCAGACGAGCACGGAAGCAAGAACGAAGAGTGGCACGACCTCGAGGAAATACCAGCCCATCCGGCTCGCGGTCTTGCTGGTGACGTTCCTCAAGGAAGGCCAGCGCAGCGGCGGCAGTTCCATGAAGAAGCGCGCCTGCTTTCCAGGCAGCAAGCGCGCCATCAGCGTCCCCGACAGCAGGAAGATGGCGAAGATGATCAGAATCCAGAACGTCATAGCGACCGGGTGTCCGCCCAGAAGCCCGAGAATCAAACCAATTTGGGCGGAGCAAGGGATTGCCAGGGCCAGCAAGAAGGTTGCGATCACGCGTTCTCGCGTGGTTTCAAGGACTCTCGTCACCATCGTAGCCGTCGTGTCGCAACCAAAGCCCAGGATCAGAGGAATCACCGCGCGACCGTTAAGTCCAATCAATCTGAATACGCGGTTTAGCATCAGCGCCAGCCGCGGAAGGTAGCCGGAATCCTCGAGCACGGAAAATGCCAGAAAGAAGCTTCCAACGACCGGCAGGATTATAGCCACGGCGTAGCGGATGCCCATTGTCAGCACGCCGTCCTCGCCCACGAAAAGGTCTCGAATCACCGCCCATGGGACGTATTCGGCAAACAATCTTGAAAGCCAGGGGTTGATGTGAGAAAGAAAAAGGTCATTCTCAAGCCACCCAACCACCACCTGCCCCCCTAAAACTCCCACAAACTGGTAGAGCCCAAGATAGAGGACAAGGGCCAGCACCGGAAAGCCGGTCCATGGATTCAAGAGAAGGCCGTCCAGCCTTTCACGCCAGCGCGAGCGGATGCGCTCGCCCTGCGCAAACACCTCGGCGAGCATATCCGACGCGCGCTGCCTGAATACTCCTGTTACCTCGGAAGTCACCGCGGCTGGGCGCGGGTCGCGAAGCCCGGCCATCGCCGTGGCAATCACATCAGGCGCCACGGGCGCAAGCTTATGAGCGGCCGGATCGCCCTGAAGGTGCAAAAGTGCAAAGAAACGCGCGGCACGGCGGCCTTGCAGCGCACCCTCTATAACGCCCGCGGCTTTACCAAGCTCGCCGGGAAGCGGCGAAATTTCCACAGAGACGAGCGCCTGTTCTGAAAACAGGGTCTTGAGCTCCTCAAGCCCCGTGCCACGCGTCGCTATCATCGCTACCGCGGGAATGCCAAGCTTTTTCGACAGCGCCTTGACATCAAGCGTGACGCCCGCCATTTCGACCTCGTCCATGAGGTTGCAAACCAAAACCATCGGGCGGCCAAGCATGGCCAGTTCGAGCGTCATAGGCAGGAGCCGCGGCAGATTCTTCGCGTCTACAACGTGTACTATTACACCGCTGTCCTCAAGCAGAAGATCCCGCGCGACGCGCTCCTCCTCCGTTATGGGCCTAAGCGAATACATGCCCGGAGTGTCCACCACCTCCCACTCATCCCCACCAAAGACGGCCTTGCCTCGCGATACCTCGACCGTAGTTCCAGGATAATTCGAGACCACCGCGTAAGAGTCCGTCAGGGCGTTGAATAGAACACTCTTGCCGACGTTCGGATTCCCGACAAGAAAGACGCGCCGGGGATCAGGCCTGGAATCGGCCGCGTTGTCCCGCGTGTATGGCGTTGTCCCAATAGCCAATACTTCCTCCTAGCGGTTTCTCGCAAACTCGGACACGTGCCGCCGCGCCTCATGAAAAATGCGCTCGATGTGGGGATCATCAAGGCAGTAGTAAGCCCTCTGGCCCTCGCGGCGAAAACGCACGAGCCCCATGTTGCGAAGCACGCGCAACTGGTGGGAAACGGCCGAAGCCGTGACCCCGGCGATTTCTGACAGCTCGTTGACCGTTCGCTCATTCAATGCCAGGGCATGGACAAGGCGCGCCCTCGTCGGATCGCCCAATGCGCGAAAAGTCTCGGCGATCGCGAAGTATCCCCTCTCCGAAACCGCGCCGTCCTTTAGAGAACCTCCGCCTTTCCGCGCCGCCGGGCCACCCATGATTCCTCCATACCTGAGCATATACTCAGGTAATTAACTATACATCCTAATTGCCCTCATGTCAACGGCCACGCTCCTTTTTGCCCTAAGCTTCTCGGCTTTTTGGGAAGAGGACCGAATTCCGCCACGGCCAGCTACCTGGATGGCGCGCCTCTCGGGCGGCGGACGCCTCGCCCACCGCATGGTTACGCGGGCAGGGCGCCTGGGTGGCGAAGGATTGCCACGGAGTGCTTTTGTCCGTTCTACGTGGCGTAATCCACCGAGCGGGTTTCGCGAATCACCTGGACCTTGATCTGGCCGGTGAAGCGGACTTCGCGGTCCAGGCGTTCGGCTATCTCCTTCGCGAGCCAGACCGTGCCTTCGTCGTCCAGGCCCTTCGGGTCAACCATTACCAGAAGCTCGCGCCCCGCCTTGAGGGCATAGACTTTGTCCACTCCCTTCATCACCATGACGAGCTTTTCCACGCTCTCGAGGTGCTCGGCGTAGCGTTCCAGCCCTTCATCA
>JBBIMN010000115.1:0-7405 GCA_037444385.1 Acidobacteriota bacterium
CGCCGTCGCCGGCGATGACGGGCGGGAGGGCCGCCGTTGAAAGCGGCGGCGCGGAAGGAGCCGCCGGCCTTGCAGCGCCGCCGGCTCGCGCGGCGCGCTCAACGTCCTCGTCGGTGATTCTTCCATGGTTGCCACTGGGCGTTACTGATGCCAGGCCCACGCCAAGCTTTCTTGCAAGCGCCCGGGTGTGCGGCGTTGCAAGAGGCCGCGCGTTGGGGGATACCTGTGACGCGGCGGCGGGGTTGGAAGGAACGGCGGATGCTTGTGCCGCTGTCTTTGCGGAAACGGCCACGGCGGCTACCGCCCTGGGCGCGGCGGCCTTCTCGCCCTTCTCGCCGAATGTCGCGATGACGTCTCCGACGTGAATCGTATCGCCGGCCTTGAAGTGGAACTTTAGAACCGTCCCCGCAACCGGCGCCGGCAGGTCAACCACGGCCTTGTCGGTTTCCACCTTCACGAATGGCTGGTCCAAAGCTACGGCGTCGCCCTCCTTCACGAGCCACTCAACGACGCGTCCCTCGTGGATGCCCTCTCCGACATCGGGAAACTTGAAGTTTAACGCCATGAATTCCCCTCAAAAATCGAGCGTCTTCTGGACCGCTTCCAGTACGCGCTCCTTCGCGGGCAAGTAGTGCTCTTCAAGGCGCGGAAACGGAAAGACCGCGTCGAAGCCGCAGACCCTTTGCACCGGAGCAAGAAGCGAAAGCATCGCCCTCTCCTGAATCAGCGCGGCGATCTCTGCGCCCACGCCTGCGTTTCGGGGCGCCTCGTGAACCACGACGACGCGGCCCGTTTTTTCGGCTGAGCGCAGAATGGTTTCGATGTCCATGGGGTTGATCGTGCGGAGGTCAACAACTTCAGCGGAAACGTTCCGCCTGGCTAGCGTTTCTCGCGCTTCAAGCGCGGCCCGCACCATCGCGCCGTAGGCAATGATGGCCACGTCCTTTCCATCCGCCGCGATTCTGGCCTGTCCGATCGGGACCGTATAGTCTTCGGGCGAAACTTCCTCGCGAAAAGCCCTGTAGATGCGCTTTGGTTCCATGAAGATCACCGGGTCGTCGTCCCTGATGGCCGAAACTATCAGGCCCTTCGCGTCGCCGGGCGTGGAGGGAATGACGACCTTGAGGCCCGGCGTGTGCGCGAAGAGCGCCTCGTAGCTTTCCGAGTGGTGTTCGGGCGGATGGATGCCGCCGCCGTAAGGCATTCTTATGACCATCGGCAGTGGATAGCGCCCGCGGCTTCTATTGCGGTAACGGGCGGCGTGGGCGAAAAGCTGGTTCAGCGCGGGGTAGACGAAGCCGGTAAACTGGATTTCGCAGACGGGGCGGAACCCGGCAATCGCGAGTCCGACGGCCGCGCCGACAATTGCGCTTTCCGCAAGAGGCGTATCCATCACGCGATCGGGACCGAACTTGTCCAGAAGACCCTCGGTCACGCGGAAAACGCCGCCGTCCATGCCAACGTCTTCGCCCATGACCAGGACGCTGGGGTCGCGTTCCATCTCCTGCGCGAGGCCGTGATTTACGGCTTGTGCGAGCGTCAGCTTCTCCGTTTTTTCAGCGGTGGAAATCCCAGCCGTGGCCATCACCGCGCCTCCCTCGCGAGCAAGGCCCGCTGCTCTTCAAGAAACCAGGGGCGCTCCTTGTACATGAAGTCAACGATATCCGTCGCCGGCGCGGCAGGCTCGGCCTCGAAAGCCTTGACCTCCGCTTCGACCTCGGCGGAGACCTCTTCGAGCAAGGCCTGCCCCTTCTTGTCGTCCCAGAGTTTTCTCGAAACGAGGAAGGCGCGCATCCTGTCAATAGGGTCGCGCTCTTTCCAGTAGGCGAGCTCTTCGGCGAGGCGGTAGCGCGAAGCGTCGTCAGCCGTGGTGTGGTTTTCCATCCGGTACGTCAGGCATTCGAGAAGATAGGGGCCGTTGCCGGCGCGGACGTGATCAAGTGCTTTCTTCGTGGCTGCATAGACTGCAAGGACGTCGTTGCCGTCCACCTGCATCCCCGGCATCCCGTATGCGGGGGCCCGCTGCGCGATGCTGCGCGCCGCCGTCTGTTTGTGGAATGGGACGGAGATGGCCCACTGGTTGTTTTGAATGAAGAAGAGGGTTCGCGACTTGAAGACGCCGCCGAAGTTGAGCGCTTCGTGAAAGTCGCCCTCTGATGAAGCTCCGTCTCCCGCAAAACCGATCGCCACGGCGCTCTTCTCGCCGCGAAGTTTCAGACCCAGCCCCAGCCCGGCGGCGTGAAGAAGCTGGCTGGCTACTGGAATGGAGACGGGCAGGCAGTTGACGCCTTCGGGAAAAAGATGGCCCCTTTCGTCTCCGCGCCAAAGGGCGTAGATCTGGCGCATGGGTATGCCGTGCGAAATCATGACCCCGTGTTCCCGAAACGACGGCGCAAGCCAGTCCTCCTTCAAAAGATTCACGGCAAGCCCGGCCTGGCAAGCCTCCTGGCCTCTGACGGATCCCCACGTGCCCATTCGTCCCTGCCGCTGCAACGCGAGCGCTTTCTCGTCGAAGCGGCGCATTCTTACCATCAGCTTATAAAGGCTGGCCATCTCTTCGCTCGAAAGTTTCGGAAGAAGCGCTTCGTCCGCTTTCCCGCTCCTATCGAGGATTTCAAGCCTCTCGGTTCTCGCCTCGTGAATTATGGTGACCGGCATCTTGTCTCCTGTCTCGAAAGCGAGGTCGCTCTTGGGGCTCCCTCTTGCTTTTATAACCGCTTCCGGCTGGACAAGATTCCCCCTAGCGCGTTTGACGGGGTAGCGGCAAAGGCGCCCAACGCGCATTGGAGTACCTCGCGAGGTACCGAGCCGGCACAACAGGAGGCGCCGTTGCCACCTCAAGCTTCAGCCCCGCGCCTTCAGCAAGAGAATGCGCCGCATTTTCGGCCAGCCGCGCTTTATCAGGGGAAGAGAGCGCCGCCATCGCCGAGTTAATCCGCGCCGCCTCCACGCCAAAAACAGCGGCTTGAAGCGGGACGTCCAGTCCAAGAAGGAGCGTTCCATGGACCAGCACGGCATCTCTTCTTCTCGCCTGAGCACAGCCAAGCACCTTCTTGCCTTGAAGGAGCAAGCTTTCAGTGAGATGGTCCTCGAAACAGATGGGCGACCTGCTGCCGTCTTCAGACCCATGGCCACGGCCTCGTTCCAGACGGTGGCCTGCATTGGACAGCGCAAGGCGAAGTGATTCGGCGAAGCCGTCGTAGAGGGCCGCGATCGAGGCCGCCCACCGATGGTCTCTTGGCAGGGCGAGCGAAAAGGAAAGGGCCTGGTGGTGGAGCACGCCCGTGCCGCCCGTGATGCGCCTTAGCACGGGAACGCCCAACCGCTTGCAGGCGGGAAGGTTGACTGAACCGGCCTCCTGGCTGTAACCCAGCACGAGAACGGGAGCGGCCCATGAGCAGGAAACCAGGATCGGTTCGCCCGCCGCCGCGTAGATGAGCTGCTCCTCCTCGAACGCCAGATCAGCGCCGGGGCAATCTGACCTATCAGGATAATAGAGAAGCCGCTCAACTCCACTCATGCCATTCCCACCTTGGGCGCCTCGATCATGAATGCGGAAAGCTGATAGTTTTGATACT
The DNA here is from genome assembly GCA_037444385.1 of Acidobacteriota bacterium. Lineage (GTDB taxonomy): Bacteria > Acidobacteriota > UBA4820 > UBA4820 > DSQY01 > JAEMPZ01. Next base: position 3,579 of record JBBIMN010000115.1, read on the forward strand.
AACGAATTTCTTTTGGCCCATCCTGCTCCTGCTCCCCTGCCCCCCGGCTCCTGTCAACGGTAATTATACACGCCCCAGCGAGATTGGCGGGGGGCATCCGGCTGGAGGTATTCCTCCTAAAAAGATGGTGTGCTAAACTTAGGTTGTAGCGTCGGAAGGAGGGCGAGATGAAAGCTGTTCGGTGGATCCTCGGGTTAATAGTAATTTTCGTTGGTGTCTTTGTCCTGGACCTCATTTTTTATAACTACGTCTTCAACAGCGAACTTATGGCGCAGGGGGGGCTGGTGCGCTCGCCGGAAGATCTGCGCAAGCTGATGCCTGTCATGTTCGGCGGGCAGTTTCTTTTCGCGCTCCTCTTCACCTACTATTTTTTCAAGATGTACAAGGAGGCCAAGCTGCTTCCTTTGAGGGGATTTCTCTACGGCTTCTGGATCGGCCTGTTTCTATTCGGCCTCAAGGCGGTCTGGGAGTACTACCTCTTTGCCATCAGCACCAAGCTCGTCCTTTTCATGCTGGCCCTGGGCTGGATCGAGTGCATCATGGGCGGTGTAACGCTCGGAATCATAGGCTGGGTGCTGCCAATGCTTCTGGGAGGCATCACAACAAGCAAACCAAGCCCGGTTGTTGGTCCAGCGGCACCACCGGCCCCGCCCGGCAGGTAAAATATTCACTGAACCGTCCGGCCTTTTGCTCGCATGTTCGATGTTCGCCAGCGGCGTTTGGCCATTATCTCTAACCTGTGTTCACGACGAATTGTTGCTGAAGAAGAACCGGGAGGCTCGCTATGGGGCTCAGGCTTTTGCAGGTGGACGCCTTCACTGGCCATCCCTTTGGCGGCAACCCGGCCGCCGTGGTCTTTTTGGACCATGAGCGGGAACTTGGCTGGATGCAGAGCGTGGCGCTGGAGATGAACCTCTCCGAAACCGCCTTTCTTCTGAAGGAAGGAGAGGGCTGGCGCCTGCGCTGGTTCACTCCCTCCGTGGAAGTTGACCTCTGCGGCCACGCGACGCTTGCCAGCGCTCATGCCTTGTGGGAGGAGGGGCGCGCGCCCACACATAGCCCCATTCGCTTCTTTACGAAAAGCGGTGAACTGCGCGCCAAGTTGAGCGAAGATCGAATCGAGCTTGACTTTCCATCAACACCAGCCGAGTTGGCGGAGCCTCCGGCCGGGCTGGTCAAGGCTTTGGGCGTTCGGCCGGCTTTTGCCGGGCGCAACCGCTTCGACTGGCTGCTTCTTGTCTCTTCCGAATCAATTGTCCGCCTCATTGCGCCTGACTTTCGAGCACTGGGCCAAGTCACGGAAAGAGGCGTCATCGTGACGGCACCTTCCGCATCTGAAGATTTTGACTTCGTTTCGCGCTTCTTCGCTCCTGCTGCGGGCGTTGACGAAGATCCGGTCACGGGCTCAGCCCATTGCACCCTCGGACCCTTTTGGAGAGAACGTCTCGGAAAGGACACGCTCCGCGCCCGCCAAGTTTCGTACCGGGGAGGTATCATTGACGTACGCGTCGCAGGTGAACGCGTGTTCATTGGCGGGCGCGCGGTCACAACCATGCAAGGCGAGCTTTTGGCCTGCAGTTAGTGGCGCACTTTTTCTAAAGCGGCCGCGTTCGCTGATTATTCGTCGTCGAGCCGGAATGGGCCAACAATAACATCAACGGGAAAATTTGACCCCGGTGGGGCTCGCACGATGAGAGACATCGCGCCGAAGTCTCCAGGTTCAAAGTTCTGGCCTTTGGCGTCCACGAAGTCATCCCACTCGATGTGGTCCGCGACCCAGTCCCGCCCTTGAGCGGGCATGTCGTGGACGAAGCGGCGCTCTCCTTGGGCGTTTTTGGCCAGCACGACCAGCTCGATCCTGGTATTTGGCGCGCCCATCTTGAACCAGATGGTCATGCCATCGAAAAAACGCCACCGGCTGGTGTCGCGAAAATCCCATTGGCATTGCGCGTCAGCGGAACCAAGGTGAATGGCCAGCGACCTGGGGATGTTGGTTTTTGGCGGGCCGGCCATCAAGAGGGCGAAGGATGCCTGGCCAACCGGCTGGCACCCGGGCGCGCTTTCAAAGGTCTCAAGATATACTGGCGTTCCGACAAAGGGCGGAGTGGACGCTGGCCACGCAAACTCTCCCTCGTCCAAGCTTCCAACCGAAAAACCGCCGGCCTTGAAAGTGAGCGGAGCATCAAGGTTTTTTTGGCAACGCCAGGCGAGGTGAACGCTACGGTGCAGGGCGGGTTTGAATGAGCCATCCCCGCCGCTGAACAGAGCAAACGGAACGAAGACTTGGTGGCACGAAGGGTCTCTGGTTGAAAGCCCATACTTGTAGGCTTCGCCGGTGCCGGCGTCTATAAGTTCCAAATCCACGTACCTGCTCGTGCCATCTGGTTGCAATAGAAGCCCTATCCCTATAGCGTGGTCCCATCCTTTGGTCTCGACCAAGCCGCTGGTAACTTCACTTGTTGAGCCGGAAGGAAAGAGCACATCAATGGCGGGCGCCAGATTTTTCTCCACTTGGATGGATGACAACGCGAGGCGCGTCTCTTTGTCCGGCGAATGCCAGGACAAGTTTGGCGGCATGCGCTGAACCGGATGATATGAAACGTAAGCGGCCAGGGAAACGCATAAGGCGCTGGCAAGGGACAAAAAAACGAACCGCCGGGCCATAGAGTGAACCATCGCGAAATCTCCTTTGCAGGTTTACGGCGCCAAAACGTCGGCCTTCGCAATCTCCCAGAGCGCCTGGCCTTGAGCCGGCGAAACCACCACGCACCGCAAGGTGTACTTCCCGGCTACAAGAGGGGGGAGGGGCAAAGCCGTTTCAGCCAGCGCGGCGTAGTTTGCCGCTGGATCGGGACTGCTCCACGAAAAAAGCGGGGCCTTGCCATTGCCCAAAAGTTCGACACGGAAAAGAGGAGGGGCTGGCCCGGAATTTGGGGAGGCTCCCTCCAGGCGAATCGCCATTACCAGCAACGCGCCACTAACCGGCCGCGCCAGATCAAATGTTTGTTCGACGCCAGCCGGTTCCTGTGCCCCCGAAAGAGGAGCCAGCCGGCATCCGCCGCCTTGGCGCGGCAGGAGCGAAATCCTCCCAACAAGGTTCCACTCCGCTGGCGGCACCCCTTGAAGATGCGGGTTCTTGAGAAGTGATCGCAGATTTAAGGCTTGCGCGACAACCGGTTCCGAGCGCCCTTCGTTTCCGGTGCTGTCTTCCGCTTTGGCCTCAAGCCGGTGCTCGGCGCCGTTGGCCAGCGTTCGCGTATCCCAGGAAAAAATGTAGGGGAAGTGTTCCTTGGCCTCGATCTGCTGGCCGTCAACTTCAAGCCAGACACGGGCGACGTCGTGGTCGTCTTTCGCCTCCACGCGCACGGCGACCACGCCGCGAACCACGGAATGGTCCGGCGGAAACGTAATGGAGACAACCGGCGGCGTCGTGTCCGCCTCGGAGCGGGTACCCATGACAATAGGAAAAGAGTCCCGGACTTTTCCGCGATCGTCCAGCGCCTGGATGGTGATTTGGTGCTCCCCGTCCGGCCAGCCCCTGGTGTCCCAAATAAAGCGCGTGTCTGTCTCCTGGCGTTCATCCACTACAGCGCCGTCAACCAAGAGCGCGAGCGAATCGGCCTGGCCAGTGTAAATGGCGTGAATCTCAATGCGGCCGCAAAGCGGCTTGAGGTCGGCCTCGGAGGGATGAGTGCTGAACCAGCTTCCTTCTTCGACGGTCCGGTTCAGAATATGCAACTCCAGCGTCCCGCCCTGTTGCTGTGCCAAAACAGAAGCCGCGGCCAGGCCAATACTGGAAGCGGCGAGAAGAATGAACCACAGGACGC
>JBBIMN010000116.1:0-7361 GCA_037444385.1 Acidobacteriota bacterium
ATGCCCTCGGCCAAAGTCTTTTCGCTCATACCTTTCTCCTTCGCCCAGGCGCACCAAACCGCGAGCCCGGCTGCGACTACGACCGCGATAACCGTTTTTACGCGCACAACGACCTCCAACTGCCGCCCCTCGTTGGCCGGCAGTTGTGAAACAAAAAGGCGGCCATTAAAATTGCGGTGGCGCGCGCGGGACAAGTATGAAGGATGAATTACTACTCCGGCGGGGGTAATGTTGACGGTTTGGCGAAGGACCTCTTCGAAGTGGGGATGGGTGGGCGGCGAGGCCAACGCCCTGGGAACTCTTACAAAACCATCCCGCCAGGGTTGGCTTTGCCAAGCCGCCTGCCTGCCGCGCCGCGTGGCCACGCGGCGCAGGCGGGAGCGCCGAGCGGGAAGGGGTCAACCCCTGCCCTTTCGGATTAGTATGAAGGATGAAGCGCTGTAATTCTTCTTATTGAAAGGAGTGCCAGCACGTCCCTTCATACTTCATACTTTTTTGCTGACAGCCTCTTTACGGCGCGCCGCGAGAAAGCACCTTCTCGTCGAGCCCTTTCTCATACCTTTTCATGACGCGGGTTGAGAAGAAGTAGCCCCTCGTTCCGCCGATGACCATGAAGAGGCTGAGAATTGCCAGGCCTCCATCGAAGAGGCTCCACCAGGAGATGCCGAAGTACCTGAAGAGGCTTATGCCAAGCACCAGGAACGCGAGCCCCGTGCGGATGAAGGCCAGGGCGGTGCGGCCTTTGGCCAGCTCCGTGCGGATGAACGAAAGCCTAGTGCGGGTGAGCGCGTAGAGGTTTCTGCCCTCGGCCAGCACGTTTCTTTCCCTGGCCAGTTCCGTGCGCCTGGCCGAAAGTTCCGTCCGCGTTTCAGCCATCGCCGTACGCTGGTTGGCGAGGCTGGTCCTGTCCTTGGCGAGCGCCGTCCGCTCTTGCGCCAATGCGGTGCGCCTCTGCGCGAGGTTGGTCCTGTCGTTGGCGAGCGCCGTGCGGCGGCGCGCCATTTCAGTGCGCTCCAAAGCGAGGCCGGTCCGCTGGTTCGCCAGGCCAGTCCTCTCCTGCGCCAGGCCGGTGCGAATGTTGGCAAGCTCCGTGCTGCGCGTCGAGAGGCGCGTCATCTCTCGCGTGAGCGCCGTCCTCTCCTGGGCCATTCCGGTCTGTTGTTCCGAGTTATGGGCCGTGGCGGATGAAAATTGGAGCAGGTTGGTCGTGTTTTCGGTACGTTTCTTCGCCAGGGTGTTCTGCTCCTCGATGAGGCGCACCTGCGCCTTTTCCGCGTCCTCGCTCTCCTCTAAAATGGCCTTGATGCGCTCCAGAACCGCTTCGTGGTTACCCTCTGTCCCCATAGCCCGCCTCCTTTGGAAACATCACGCGCCGAAATCGCCAACCGGGCTGTAGCCCGGCTGGTACTCGACGCTCGTCACGCCATTGACATTCGCGGCCTTGCGAAGGACGCCTTCACGCTCCGATTCCTCGAGGTAAGGCCCTTCGATCAAGACGGCGCCCCTGTTCACGGTGGCGCCCAATTCCAGCGAGCAGGTTTTCTCATCCAGGACCAGTTCAACCAGGACCTTGGTCGCAAGCATGAGGTTCGCCGCCGCCTCATCCGACTCGGCGGTCGCTTGGAAAGCCTCTTCTTTCGAAGCGTGCAGGATTATGGAACAGACCCCCTCCAACCGCGCTTTTGCCATGTTGATGCAAAGGTCGTACTGCGAGGGATCGCGGATGTCCTTGCCGTACATGAACCTGCACCAGGTCAGACGCTCCTCGTCCGCCCGCTCTATGTACTCCCGCGCCCCGGTTTCGGAAAGCTTAAGCCGCTCCACGGTCCTTTGAAGGCGGTAGCTTTCTGGTGCCAGAAGCCGAACCCGCAGGCATTGGGCGAAGTTGGGCAGCAAAAGGTGGCCGGAATAGCCAAGGTAAGCGCAGTGCCCCTCGCAAAGGAACTCAAGCATGGCCAGGCGCATCAATAGCTTGTAAGGACGCCGCAGGCCGCTGAACTCCTCGTAGGCGCGAACCGCTCTAGGGAGCGCGCTGACCACCTTGGCCGCCGCCTCGCCGTGGGTATTGATTGCGGCGACCAAGTCCTCCCTGGTCAGACAGCGAAGGCCGCCCCTCTTCCTTAGACACTCGGCCACCTCTTGGCCGCCCGCCATGGTACCTCTTGAGATCAGGATTATGGCCAATGTCCCCTCCTCCTAAAAAGTGTATGCTTTTCTTGAGGGTGAGGGCAAGCGGCCTCGTCTTTAACCTTCATATCGCTTATACTCCACGATGGAGGCCGGGGGGCGGCACGGCGCCATGCAGGGAGAGGGCGGAATGGAAGCAACGACGCAAATCAGGCCGGACGGGCAGCCTGACGAGGCGCCCGCGCCCGAGTTGCGCGAAGCCCAGGCGACGCTGCTTGGGCGCCCGAGGATATCAATCCGCCTCCGCATGATCATCAGCCTGGCCGTCAGTTTTTTCCTCTGTGTCATCCTCGCCAGCGCCACGCTCCAGATTCTGCACCGCGTCCGCTTCAAAGTCGAGAACCTCAAATCGGTGGAGGCCCTCTCTTTCCATGTCCAACAGGCGCGCCGTTTTGAAAAGGACTTTCTTCTTTACGGCACGAGCCTGGACGCGGCAAAAGAAAACTCCGAAGCAGCCCTCGCCATTTACGAGGGCCAGGCTTCCCGGCTGAGACAGAGCGCCTGGAACGGCGAAGCGGGCCAGCTTGGCGAGCACCTCGAAGCCTACGCGCGGCTGCTTCAAAGCTTGTGGGAAAAGCGCGCCGTGGCGCTTCAGGGAGACGCGCGCGAAAAATCCTACGTCTTGGAAGTCGAGTCCGCCCTGAGGCGGCACGGATCGGAGATGAGCGGCCTGAGCGAGCAGCTCGTGGTGCGGGAGAACGCCTCGCTTGACGACATGCTGCGCCGTTCAGCGGCGGTGACGTTGGGGCTTTTGGTGCTGCTGCTCGTCCTCTTTCTCGCCGTGGCTGTGCTGTTAAACCGGGCCATGGTAAACCCGATCCTCCGATTCGAGGCCTACAACCGGCGAATCGCGCAAGGCGATTTCTCTCCGATACGCCCCGCGCGCTGGTACCGGGACGAGTTCTCCGACCTCGCGGTGGTCGTCAACCAGATGCTCGCCGCCTTGAAGGTGCACCAGGACCGTTGCGTAAAGGCGGGGAAGCTCGCGGTCGTCGGCACGCTCACTTCCGGCATCGCCCACGAGATCAACAACCCACTCAACAACATCTCCATCACGACCGAGGCGCTCATGGAGGGATTCAAGACGCTCGGCGACGAGCAGAAGTGGAAGTACCTCCAGGACATTTATTTCGAGACCGAGAGGGCGGCGGAGACGGTCAAGAGCCTTCTGGATTTCACCAGGAAGGAAAGGCTCGAAATGAAGCCTTTGAACGTCGTGGACGTCATCCAGCAGACGGCCCGCCTTGTTAACAACGAGATGGCCATATCCAACGTCGTCTTCGAGGCGCGGGTTCCCGGCGGGCTGCCGGAGGTCCTGGGCTCGTTCAATCAGCTCCGGCAAGTTTTCCTAAACCTTTTCCTGAACGCGATCCAGGCCATGCCGCAGGGAGGCCGCCTTCTCGTCACCGCGCGGATGGGCGACGATGGCAAGGTCTGCGTGGAGGTTCATGACGATGGCATGGGCATCGCGCCCGAATTGCTGCCCCGCGTTTTCGACCCCTTCTTCACTACGAAGGAGCCGGGCAAGGGCACCGGCCTCGGGCTTTCCGTAAGCGTCAGCATTCTCAAGAAGCACGGCGGCGACATCCGCGTGGAGAGCGAGAAGGGCAAGGGGACTACGTTCTGCGTCTGTCTGCCGTCGGCGAGTGATGGTTCATCTAAGCCTGAAGGGGAGGAGACATGAGCCAGAAGAGCGTGATGGTTTTGGATGACGAGCCAATCGTCGGCGACCGGCTGAAGCCCGTCCTTGAAAAAGAGGGGTTCGGCGTCGAGGTGTTCACTGACAGCGACGCGGCCCTGGGCAGGCTGAAGGAGAGGAACTTCGACGTCCTTGTCACCGACATGAAAATGCGCGGGCCGACCGGCATGGACGTCCTCCGCTACGTCAAGGAAAACGCCGCGGCGACCCAGGTCATAGTCATAACCGGCTACGCCACCATCGAAACGAACCGCGAGGCCGAGGCTTTGGGAGCATACCAGTTCATCGCCAAGCCCTTCAAGATGGCCGAGCTGGCCAAGCTTGTTTCCCAGGCCGCGAAGGAAAAATGACAGGCCGCGCGTGATAGACTTGACGGCGTCAGGAAAAGGAGGACCGATGGTCTCGTTCGAGCTTAGCGGCGAGCAGCAGGAGCTGGTGGCAAAGACAAGGGATTTCGCGGACAGGCACGTCCGCCCGGTTGCCAGGCAGCACGACCTCTCATGCGAATTTCCATGGCCCGTGGTGCAAAAGGCCTACGACGAGGGCGTAATCAACGGCGCGATACCGAAAGCCTACGGCGGGGCCGGCCACGGCGCCTTTGAAGGCTGCCTGGCAAGCGAGGAGCTTGGGGCCGCCTGCTCGGGAATCGGAATTTGCATTGACGCGAACAATCTGGCCCTGACGCCGCTTCTAGTCGGCGGAAGCGAAGAGTTAAAAAAACAGGTCTTCGGCCACCTGGTCGAAAGCCGCGGGCTGGCGGCTTTCTGCCTCACGGAACCGGAGGCCGGCTCCGATGCCGGGGCCGTCCAGACTACGGCCGTCCGCAAGGGCGGCGCTTACGTAATCAACGGGCACAAGCGCTTCATCACCAACGGAAAGCAGGCGCTTTATCACACCGTCTTCTGCAACACGGACCCAGGGCGCGGCGCGCGCGGAATGTCGGCTATAGTGGTTCCCGCCAACGCGCCTGGAGTCAACATCGGGCGCGAACTTCCCAAAATGGGCCAGCGCGCCTCGTGCCAAGTTGAAATCGAATACAAGGACGTGGAAGTTCCAGCATCCAACCTAATTGGCAAAGAGAACCAGGGGTTCCTCATCGCCATGAAAACCTTCAACCGCACGCGTTCGGGCGTGGCCGCCGCCGCGGTGGGGATGGCGCGCGAAGCTTTCGACGCCGCGAAAAAGTGGGCGCTCGGGCGCAAGCAGTTCGGCCAGCCGATCGCCAGCTTCCAGGCCATCGGCTTCATGTTCGCTCAGATGGCCACGCAAATCACGGCCGCGCGGTTTCTGGTCTGGAACGCCGCGATTCTTACCGATCAGGACAAGGAGACAGGGACCTACAGCGCCATGGCCAAGTACTTCGCCACGGACGTTGCGATGAACGTTGCGACCGACTGCGTTCAGATAATGGGCGGTGAGGGCTACTCTCAGGACAACATCGTCGAAAAGATAATGCGCGACGCAAAGCTCTCGCAGATCTACGAGGGGACGAACCAGGTCCAAAGGCTCGTCATCGCCAAGAACATACTGAAGTGAGAGCATGCTCGCCACAAAGAGCGAACGGCCAACGCAATTAACGGAGAATGACATGGCGATCGCATGACCTACCCCGTCTGGTACGTGCCTTTCGGTTCGGCGTGGCTCATAGCGATAATCGCGACGGTACACGTTTTCATTTCCCATTTCGCGATCGGCGGCGGGCTTATGCTCGTCCTGTTGGAAGGTTCCGCTCAGCGCCACGACGACGAGGCGTTGAAGCAGTGGCTGAAGCGCCGCTCGCGCTTTTTTCTTCTGCTGACGCTCGTCCTGGGCGCCCTGACCGGCGTCGGCATCTGGTTCACGATCAGCCTCATCAGCCCGGAGGCGGCTTTCCGGCTGATCCGGCTTTTTGTATGGGCATGGGCCATTGAGTGGACCTTCTTTCTCGCGGAGACGATGGCCATCCTCGTCTATTACTACACCTGGGACCGGCTGGATGCCTTCACGCACCGCATTGTCGGATGGATCTATTTCGGCGCGGCTTACTTGAGCCTCGTGGCCATCAACGGCATTCTTTCATTTCAGCTCACTCCAGGGCGGTGGCTCGCGTCGCACTCGCTTTGGGACGGTTTCTTCAATCCGGCATTTCTGCCGTCGCTCTTCGCGCGGACGCTCGTTTGCTTCATCCTGGCGGGCCTCTTCGCCCTTTTCGGCCTGGCCTTCACGAAAACCGGCCCGAGGCCGGACCTCGTCCGCTGGTCTCTTTTGTGGGTCATCATTCCGCTGGCTCTCATGCCATTGGCCCTCTTCTGGTACTTCAAGGAGATTCCTCAAGGACAGCGCGCCGTGGCAGCGGCCATCCCATATTTCGGCCACCTGGCGCTGGCGGCGCTGGCGGCCATGGCGGTTCTCGCATTGTCGGCCGCGGCCGTCTGGTTTTCGCGCGGCAAGAGGGCGTTGCGGCCGGCGGCGGTGCTCATGCTGCTTTTAGGCCTTGCAGGGCTTGGTTTCGGGGAATGGATACGCGAGGACCTTCGCCTCCCCTATCTCATCGTTGGCGACACCTACGCCAACGGCGTTCCCGTTTCCGCGCTTCCAGCATTGCGCTCAAAAGGCCTTCTAGCCGCGGGTTTATGGACATCCATGCACGCGGTCACCCGCGAAAACGAGGCGCGCGCGGGCAAGGAGATATTTCTTATGGCTTGCAGCCAATGCCACACCGTCCGCTCAAAACTGATTCCGCTTGGGCCTCGCCTGGCCTCGTTGGACGAGGCGTTTTCCAGTTCGCTGGCTTACAGAACCGGCCTGATTCGCGGAGGGATGCCGCCATTTCCCGGCACCGAGGCCGAGGCCGAAGCGGTGGCGCACTACCTGCGCGTCGCGGCCATACCCGAAGCCACGCCTTTGGACGGCGCCTCGGTCTTTAAGCGCCGCTGCGGCGTGTGTCACACCCTGGCGGGTTGTTTCAGGCCGGTCGCCGGGGCTTTCGACGGCCGGACGGCAAAGGAGGCGAAGGGAATGTTGGACGGCCTGCAGATGCTTTCGAGCCAGATGCCCAAGTGGACTGGAGGCGAGGCCGAAAAGAACACCCTTGCCGAATGGCTGGTGGCCCAAGGCCAAAGGCATGGCGCGAAGGCGGTGCCATGACGCCTTTGCCCGCGGCGCCAGATTCGCTTGCTCTTCCCTCGCCAGCCTGGCTGTTGAAGGGGCTTGGCGATTTGACGCTCGCGATTCACTTTCTTTTCATGAACGTGGCCGTGGGGGGGACGCTGCTGGCCGCCGTTTACGCCGTCAAGGGAAAGGCGCGCCATCTTGAAGCCGGGTTCGGCCTCGCGAGGGCGCTGCCGTTCGCCATGGCTTACGCCATAGCATTCGGCGTCGCGCCTCTTCTCTTCGTGCAGGTTTTGTACGGACGTTTTTTCTACACCGCGGCCATACTCATCGCCCCCCTATACCTCGCCATTGTTCCGGCGCTTATGCTGGCTTACGCCGTCAT
>JBBIMN010000117.1:0-7359 GCA_037444385.1 Acidobacteriota bacterium
CCGCCGCGCCACGTTGATCCTCCAGGGCTGAGGCCTCACCTGCTGGTGGCTTCGCCAGACCCGAAGGTGCTCGGCCAGATCATCGAGCACGCGGTCGAGCTTGGCGCATGGCACATTGCCATCGCGACCGGGGCTCGCTCCCCCTCACCTTTGAAGCGCTTGCAAGGAGGGAGGCGCGCTTCAAGGCCCTCATGCAGGCGGCCGTAAAGCAGTCCGGCAATCTCTTTCTTCCCGGCCTTGGCCTTTACCCGAACATCCAGGAAGCGCTTGCCACCCTTCCAACGCGCGGCTGGCTGTTTCAACAGGATGCGCCCCCCTTCGCCGCCCAGACCCAGGCGGGAGACCTTCTTCTGGCTATCGGGCCCGAAGGTGATTTCACGGAGGGAGAAACCGAGGCGCTCTTAAGACAGGGGCTTCATCCGGCGGCGTTGGGGCCTCACACGCTTCGCGTGCAGACGGCGGCTTTGAGCGCTCTTGCTCTGCTTGGCCCCGTCATTCTTCAGGCGGGCGGCGCAGCGCCCCGGGATTGACGTAGACGAGGACGTTGTTGTCGTTCGGGTCGAGGACTTCAAGGTAGAACCCCTTGGAGAGATCGGCGCCCCCGCTGACCTCGCCTACAAGCACCTCTCCGTCCATAAAAGTGACCCTAACAAAACGCCCGCCCTTTCGGCCTGGAGCATGTTCGTGCTCCTTGGACCTTTCGTAGGCAGGGTCTCCCGTGAAGGTCTTGACGAAGAAGACGGCCTTCAGTTCCCCGAGTTCGACGCACAGCTCTCTCCCCTCCAAAGTTTCCATTAGCAGGGAACTGGTTCCGTCCAAGAAAACGTCGGAGAGCGCCGCCCCGACCGTCCCGTCCAGGTAGTGAAGGACCAGCTTCTTCTTCTCCATGCCTGCTCCCTCAAGGGACAATCTACAGCCAAAAGGAAAACCGTGCAAGCGCCACTTGCCATGGAGGCGGCGCGGGCATAAACTCCTCTTATGATGATGGCCCTGGCGCGCCGCATTCATGCTCTGGTCATGCAGGAGGCACAGCAGGTCTCGCGGCTGAAGCGCGGCTCCATCTACACGCTGAAGCTTGGGTACCACGTGTCGCGCAAGGCGTGGGAGGACCAGTTCGCCCAGCGGGCCGCCGCGCTGTCGTTCTTCACGCTCGTCAACGTATTCCCCGTCTTGGTCCTCTTCCTGTTCTTTCTCGGAAGGTCTCCGCTATTCAAAGAGCACATGGCGCGCGTGCAGAATCTCGTTTTGGGCCAAATGGCCGTCTCCGGAGCGAGGCAGGTCGTGGACGATCTTTTCCGCGAATTATCCAACAACCTGGACCTTTTGGCGTCCGGCGTTTCAGGCTTCCTTGGCCTTCTCGTTCTCCTGGCTCTTGGGACCTCTCTTATGCTGCTCGTGGAAAGATATATAAACGACATCTGGCGCGCTCCGCGCTCCGAGCACAACCTCTTCGTCCGGGTGGCCGTCCTATGGACGGGGCTTACCGTCTTTCCGATGCTCGCGGCGGCTTCGTTTGCCCTGAGCGCGCAGTTCGGAAAGAAGCAGCTTCCCGGGTTCTTCACCCAATTCATCCTGCCGTACGGAATCACGGTTGCGCTCTTCTTCCTGCTGTACAAGGTCGTTCCATCCGTGCCCGTGCGCCCGCGGCCGGCGCTCCTGGCCGCGGCTGCCGCCGCGCTCCTGTGGGAGACCGCCAAGATCGCCTTGGGGGCTTACATCAAGACCATCTTTTCGCACAGCGTCATCGGAAAGCTGTACGGCTCGGTGGCTTTGGTCCCGATTTCAATGGCGTGGATATATTATTCATGGCTTATCGTTCTTTTTGGCGCCGAGATATGCTACACTCTGGAGCACTTGGAAGAGCTTCACAGCGAAGCGCGCAGGCGGTGGTTTCTTGACAAAGGCGTCACTCCGCTATCGTGCTCGGCGGCTTTGGCCGTCGTGGCGGAGATCGCAAGGGCGTTCATGGTTGGACAGCCTCCAGTGTCCGAGGCCCAGCTCGCCTCGGTGTACGGGCTGGACCCAAAATCCTTGAACAGGTGGCTGGATGGCTTGGCGGAGGCTGGTTATCTGCAGCGCGCGGAGGACGGCCGCCTTCTGCCGGCGCGCTCCCCTTCTCTGATTCCCGCCTCTTCCCTGGCCGATCTTTACGCCAATTCATTTCTCGCTCCGCTTTACGGCCACGGCCCTCACGCGGAGGGCCTCGCGCGCTCGGAGCGGGAACATGCCATGGCGGGTTGCGCGAACAAATCTCTCGAAGATTTGTCGAAGGGATCTATATAGGAGAACGACCATGGCCAACAGACAGTGGATTCTTCGTCTATCTATCGCGGTCCTAGCCGGAACGGCCCTCTTCACGGCCGGGTTTTACACCGGGAGCAGGGTCCAGCGAGCCCAGGCGGGCGTATGGGACCGCCTTGTTGATATCGCTGGGGAGGCCAAGAAGCTGAACTCGTCCCTCAAGGATATGGAGGCCAACATCCAGAAGCTCAAGCAGAACGCGGCGGATATCAAGGAGGTCCGGGACAAGCTCGACCCGGCCTACAAGAAAGACCAAAAGTAGGCGCCAGCCGCTACGGCGCGCCGTCTTCCGCCTGCTTCGGGCCGAACGGAACGAGTACGATGACGGTCCCCGGCAGGCCAGGAGAAAAGCGCCACCCACGGACGCAATCCAAGGCCGCCTCGGCAAGGCCCCTTGGGCCGGGCAGTTCACGCGCCACCGACACCGAGAGAGGTTTCCCCTCCGAGTTCACTTCCGCGCGAACGAGAACCTCCGCCCGTTCCTTCGACGCGGCAAAAGCTTCGGGCGCGCGAGGGCTGGTCCTGTGGACGATTCTGGGGGTCCAGTTCCCTTCTCGCCCGTGGGCCGAGAAGCGCATCTCAATTTGCCTGCCCTGGTTTATTGGAACGCCATGCAAGGTGCCTGGCTCCCAAACCCAGTTTCTGACAGCCTCCAGAGCCGCTTCCGCGAAGCCATAACCAGCCGGTGTTTCAGCCGTGACGCTGGCCGACGCGGTTTGCCCCAGCGTGTCCACGGTAACCCTTAGGAAAACCTGGCCAGAGACACCTGAGACCCTGGCGGTTTCCGGATACTCCGGGCCCGGGGCATATAAAACCGAAGGGGCCGAAGCGACCTCGACGTGGTCCCTCTGAATCGCGCAGCCACAAAGGAGCGCGAGCCCGGCGGACCCGCAGACGACAGCAACGGTTTTCACCATGGCACGCCTCCCGCTACTCCAACTACAATATAGGTTCTTGAGAAGAGGCTGGCAAGCCAAGATGAGGGTAGAGAGTGGAGAGATGAAAACAACCGGGGCTCCACATGGCCAACGGCCCGGTTATGGCGAGGTCGCCTCTATCGAGGCGGTCAAACTTACGCGCCTAGCGCCTACGAGCGCCAGCGTGTAGGCGCCTGGAACGGCGGCCTGAAGCTTGAGCGCCTTTCGGCCAGAGGCCCTGGCAACAGGTTCGTCTCCGCCACCAAGGTAAAGAAAGGCGTCCACCGAAACGTCCTCTGGTTCCAAAGCCACTGTAACAGTGGTCGCTCCCTGCAAACGAAACTTCTTTTCGAACCGGTAGCCGTTCGACGCGTTAAGAACCGCCGTCTCCTTGAAGACGACGCCAGCAATGGCCGAAATGGCTATAGCCGCGACGAAAATTGCAGGCAATGTTCCCCGCAACATTTCAACCCCCTTCTCGCGGCAAGTCTAAAGCCGCCTGTCGTTAAATATAGAGCACTTGAGCGCGCCGCGCCACCTTCGCGCCGCAAGGCGCATCGTCCAAGAAGCGCTGCCCGCCCGCTTTACACGACGCGCGGGTTGTGGTAACGTTAGGCGAAGGAGCCTCGCATGGATGTCGTTTTTTGGGGCGCCAGAGGCAGCGTGCCATGTTCCTCCAGGCAGAAGATTCACTATGGGACAAACACGCCCTGTCTCGAGGTCGTTCTGCATGGCCACGAACGAATCGTTTTCGACGCCGGGACGGGGCTGGTCTCTCTGGGAAACCACCTTGAAAAACTGGGTTTCCCCAACTGTGAAATCGTGCATCTCTTTCTTTCCCACTTTCACTGGGACCACGTCCAGGGGCTGCCATTTTTCAAGGCGGTATACCGCAAGGAGACCACCCTGAGGCTTTACGGCCAGCCTGGAATTGAACTGGCTTTTTCACGCCAAATGACGGCTCCGTTTTCCCCCGTCCCTTTTGAGGCGCTCCCCGCCAAGATCGAGGTCGTGACGCTTGACGAGCCGGTCAAGATCGGCGACGCCAGAATCACTCCCGTCCCGCTCAACCACCCGCAGGGCTGCTACGCGTACGTCCTCGAACACGGAGGGAGGAAGGTCGTTTACGCCACCGACACCGAACCGGACGGCGGGCGGATGGACGATATGCTGGCCGAGGCCGCGCGAGGCGCCAACCTCCTAATCATGGATTCTAACAACTCCACCGGCGAGCTTCCGAAGCGAAAAGGCTGGGGCCACTCCACCTGGATGGATTGCGTGGCGATGGCCAAGCGCGCCCAAGTCCGCAAGCTCGTGCTTTTTCACCACGACCCGTTTCACGACGACGAGGAGGTCAATAAAAAACAACGGCTGGCGCAAGAGCTTTTCCCCGAAGCGGCTTGCTCCTACGAGGGAATGCGGGTCAAGGTGGAGGCCAAGCCCTAGGTGGCACAATCCGCGCTCCTTTTAGGCAGCAACCTCCACGACCGCGCCGGTTATCTCGCTTCGGCCATTTCGCTCTTTGCCGCGGCGCCCCTGCGAATCCTGAAATCATCACGCCTCTACGAAACCGAGCCCGTGGAGTGCTTCTCCCAGCCCTGGTACCTGAACCAGGCCGTGCTCATAGAGACGGCCCTGCCTCCCACGATGCTCCTGGAGTATCTCCTTGGCCTGGAAGCGCGCCTGGGCAGACGGCGCTCGTGTCCCCGCTGCCCGAGGACCCTCGACGCGGACATTCTCTTTTTTGGCGGGATTGTTACCCGAACGGCCAGGCTTACGCTGCCCCACCCGGCGATTGCGAGGCGGCGTTGCGCTCTCGCGCCGCTTTGCGAAGTGGCGCCCTCGTGGCGCCATCCTCTCTTAGGCCTGACCGCCGCTTGTCTGCTGGCTCATTGCACGGATCCGGGCCGCGCTGGTTCGTCTTTGGCGCGGCCTGGAATGTGAAGGCTGAAGACGGAGCCACGCCCGGCCTCGCTTTCAACCGTGACCCTTCCGCCCATTTGGGAGGCGGCGTGTTTGACGATAGCGAGGCCCAGTCCGGTGCCGCCCTTCTCGCGCGAGCGGTGGGGGGCAACACGGTAAAAGCGTTCGAAGATTCTTTCCAGATGGGCCGCGGGGATTCCCTCCCCCGTATCCTCGACCTCAATAACAACCTCTCCGTCTCCTTCGCGCGCCCGGACTCGGACCTCTCCGCCGCTGTGATTGTAACGGATGGCATTGTCAACCAGGTTTTTCAGCGCGGCCTCAATAAGCTCCCGGCTGGTGCGGACCACGAAATCCGGCGCCACCTCGGATTTCAGCGAGACGTCGGCCTCTGCGGCCGCGGGCTCCAAAAGCGCGAATATTTCGCGCGCCGCGGCGTCCAGCGGCACGAGCTCCTCCGGCACATGAGCCTTCTGGCCCTCCAGGCGGGAAAGCGAGAGCAGGTCCTCGACCAGCGCTTCCATTCGAGCCTGCTGCCTTCTCAATCGCTCCTCGAAACCGGCGCGCTGCTCTTCGGTAAGATCCCGCGATTCAAGCGTTTCAAGGAGAGATGACATCGCGCTAAGCGGCGTGCGAAGCTCGTGGGAGACGTTCGCCACGAGGTCGGCCTTGACCCTGTCGAGCCTGGCCTGTGAAGTTATCTCGTCGAGAATGACGACCGCCCCGCCGTCCTCAAGAGGGACGCAGCGGGCGTTGAAGACCCGCGCTCGCCCGGCTTCTGATTCCTGGAGCGTCGCGGTTCGCGTCTCGTGCGACGAAAGGGTCTCCTCGACCAGTTGCGAAAGGCCCGGAAGGCCGGTAGAAGCCGCCATCGCGTCGTCCCGGAACTTCGGAAAAAAATCGCGCGTCGCCGGGCTCACGAGCAGGATGTTTCCCTCCCTGTCCATGAGGAAAATCGCTCTTCCGCCCGCGGCCAGGACGGCACGAAACCTCGCTTCGCGCTCCTCGGAGAGATTCCGGAACTCGGCGAGCCTCTCGGCCATGGCGTTGAATGCCATCGAGGGCTCTCTCAAGTCGCCGGGGGTCACGTCATCGAGGCGCGCGGCGAAGTCGCCCTTCTGAATCCTTTGCGCCGCTTCCTTCATTTCCCGCCACGGCCGAACCGCCCACGCCGTGGCCAGCGCCGCTCCTCCCGCTACCGCCGCCAGGCGCCAGAGCCACTCCCACGCCCCTCCAAGCGCATTGGTCAAGAGGAAGATCAGCCCGATGCCCGTGAAGAGGACGAGAAAGCGGTTTAGGTATCTCACGCGCCTTCCCTCAAGCGATAACCCACGCCGCGGACGGTCTCCAAAATCTTGCCCAAAGCGCCCATCTTCTCGCGCAGCCTGGCGACGTGAACGTCAACGGCGCGGTCCTCGACGGCCCGGTCATCCGGCCAGAGAGCCTGAAGAATCTGGCCGCGCGTGAATACCCTGCCGGGGTGGCGCATCAGCATCTCCAGGAGCTTGAATTCAGTAGGAGTAAGATCAAAGGCGCCCTTGCCGGAGCCGGCGCGGTAGGTGGCGGGCTCGAGCCACAGATCGCCAAGGCGGCGCACCGTCTCCCGCTGTCCTTGTTCCGCCGAATAGCGGCGAAGGACCGCCTTGACCCGGGCCAGAAGCTCTCGCGTCCTGAAAGGCTTGACGACGTAATCGTCGGCGCCATGGCTGAGGGCCGCGACGATGTCCACTTCGGTCCCCCTTGCCGTCAGCATCACCACGGCCACCTTTGCAAACCGCGCATCCGTCCGAAGGATTCGCAGAAGGTCAAAACCCGAAAGGCCGGGCAGCATCCAGTCCAGAAGAACCAGCTCGGGCACCTTCCGCCTGAAACCCAAAAGCGCCTCGGCGCCGTCCGGGTAGGCTTCAACCTGGTGGCCCTCGCGCGCCAAGGCGAGGGCCAGGGTGTCCCGAATGTCCGTCTCGTCCTCGACAACCGCGACAATCGCCATGACAGCCGCCTCCACGGATATTGTACCATCGAAGAAGGGCTGGCTCGCTGACAGGAAGCATGAAGGATGAAGCGCAGTGCGTAAGTTGGAGAGCGAGAGGGTTGGAAAGTGACGAGGCGAAGAGGCCCGGTCTGCTGGCTTTCAACCTCGTCTTCTCTCCACTCTCAACTCTCCGCCCCCCCTCCACCGTCACCGAAATTCCGCGATAGAGATGTCTTGCCTCCGATG